>NZ_JBKHAQ010000053.1:0-18696 GCF_046542825.1 Rhodosalinus sp.
GCGACCGCGCTGGTGAACTGGCAGCGCTCGGTGAAATCCGACGAGGAACTGGTCTTCATGCGCCGCGCCGCGCGCATCTCGGAAACCATCGTCGACGGTCTGGTGGAACGCACCGCGGCCGGCGTGCCCAAGAACGAGGTCGTGGCGGACGCCTGGCGCGACGCGATCATGGGCGCGGACGGGCACTGGGGCGACTATCCCGCCATCGTGCCGATGCTGCCCTCAGGCTCGGACGCCGCGGCGCCGCATCTCACCTGGGACGGGCGCGCATTCAACGGGGGCGAGGCCACCTTCTTCGAGATCGCGGGCTGCTATCGCCGCTATCACGTGCCGTTCTGTCGCACGATCTTCCTCGGGACGCCGCCGGACGACATGCTGCGAGCGGAATCCGCGCTGGTCGCGGGGCTGGAGGCCGGGCTCGACGCGGCGCGCGCGGGCAACACCGCGGGCTGCGTGGCCAACGCGATGAACGACGCGCTGGCGCGCGCGGGCATCGAGCGCAAGGGGCGCTGCGGCTATTCCATCGGCCTGTCCTACCCGCCCGACTGGGGCGAGCGCACCGTCTCGCTGCGCCCCGAGGACCGGACGGTGCTGATGCCGGGCATGACCTTCCACTTCATGCCGGGGCTCTGGATGCGCGACTGGGGGCTCGAGATCACCGAGTCCATCCTGATCCGCGAGGAGGGGCCCGCAGAAACCCTTTGCAACCGTCCCCGCAAGATGTTCACCAAGGAAAATGAGCAAGCTGTCCCGCGCCCGTTCGATATTGGCGGACCTGATCGCGTGTCCGACCGTCTCTTCGGAGTCGAACCTGGAGATGATGGCCTATCTGGCGGACAGGCTGACGAGTCTGGGCGCCAGAACTGAGCTTTTCACAGATCCTTCGGGGCACAAGGCCAACCTCTTCGCCACGATAGGCCCGGACCGGCCCGGCGGCATCGTGCTGTCGGGCCATTCCGACGTGGTGCCGGCCGTGGCCGAGGACTGGGCCAGCGACCCCTTCGAGATGGTCGAGCGCGACGGGCGGCTCTACGGGCGCGGCGCCTGCGACATGAAGGGTTTCATCGCGGCCGCGCTGGCCGTGGCGCCCGACTATGCCGCCGCGGAACTCGCGCGGCCCGTGCATTTCGCCTTCACCTACGACGAGGAGGTGGGCTGCCTGGGCGCGCAGGCGCTGGTACGGGAACTGGCGCGGCGCGAACACCGGCCCGCGATGGCGATCATCGGCGAACCGACGCTGATGCACCTGGTGGACGGCCACAAGGGCTGCTGCGAATACACCACGCGCTTCACCGGCACGGCCGGCCACGGCTCCGCCCCCGAGCGGGGCGTGAACGCGGCGGAATACGCCGCGCGCTACGTCGCCCGCCTGCTGGAGCTGCGCGGCGCGTTGCAGGCCCGCGCAAATGCCGACAGCCCCTTCGACCCGCCGTGGTCCACGATCAACGTGGGCCGGATCGAGGCCGGCGTTGCGCACAACGTCATCGCGGCGCACGCGCAGGTGGACTGGGAAACGCGTCCCGTGCGGCCAGAGGACGGCCCCTTCGTCTCCGAGACGATGCGCGCCTACGCCGAAGAGGTTCTGCTGCCCGCGATGCGGGCTGTCAGCCCCGAGGCCGCGATCGAGACCGAGACGGTGGGCGAGGTCGCGGGCCTGATCCCGATGCCGGAAAACGAGGCGCGCAAACTGGTGGCGGAGCTGACCGGCGCCAACGGCGCGGAGGTCGTGGCCTTCGGCACCGAGGCGGGCCTCTTCCAGTCGATCGGCATGTCGGCGGTGGTCTGCGGCCCAGGCAGCATCGAACAGGCGCACAGGCCCGACGAATACGTCTCGCTCGATCAGCTCGGCGCCTGCCTTGGGATGCTGGAACGGCTTGGCTCCCGGCTCGCCGCTGCCTGAGCGCGCCGGGGCGCCGGCGCACCCGCAGGGCTTTCCAGCGCCGAACGAAGCGGGCAGGATCGCCGCATGACGCCGAGGGAGGAGCCGATGGGCCACGAGATCCGCATCCTGACCGAGCGCGAGTTGCGTGCCGCCGTCGCGCTGGATCACGACCTTGTCGCCGCGATCGAGCGCGCCTTTGCGGCGCTGGCGGGCGAAGGCGTCGTGATGCCGCCGGTGATGTCCATGGCGCTGCACGACCGCAACGCCGAGGTGGACGTCAAGACCGCCTATCTGCCGGGATTCGACGGCTTCGCCGTCAAGGTCTCGCCCGGGTTCTTCGACAATCCCAGGATCGGCCTGCCCTCGCTCAACGGCTTCATGGTCCTGCTCTCGGCCGAGACCGGGCTGGTGCAGGCGGTGTTCCTCGACAACGGGTATCTGACGGACATCCGCACCGCGGCGGCCGGCGCGGTGGCGGCGAAGCACCTTGCGCCGCGCCAGGTCGAGACGGCAGGCGTGATCGGCACCGGCGTGCAGGCGCGGCTGCAGATCCGGGCGGCGCGGCTGGTGCGCGGCTTCCGCCGTGTGCTGGTCTGGGGCCGTGCGGGCGAGAAGGCGGAAGCCTGCGCCGCCGATCTGCGCGCGGAGCTGGGGATCGAGGCCGAGGTGGCGACCGATCCCGCCCGGCTCGTGGCGGAGAGCCAGCTTGTGGTGACGACGACGCCCGCGACGGCTCCGGTGCTCAGGGCCGAATGGCTGCACCCTGGCCTGCACGTCACCGCGATGGGCTCCGACCAGCCGGGCAAGAACGAGCTGGAGCCCGCCGCGCTGGCCAAGGCCCACCTTTATGTAGCCGACCGCGTGGCGCAGGCCGAGGCAATGGGCGAGCTGCGCGCCGCCCGCGCCGCGGGCGTCTTCGACGCGCATCCGTCGGAGCTGGGGCAGGTGGTGACCGGCGCCGCGCCGGGCCGGCAGTCGGAGGCGGAGATCACCATCGCCGACCTGACCGGGACGGGGGCACAGGATACCGCGGTCGCGACCCATGCGCTGACGCGGCTCGGCGAGGCCGGGACGGTGATCCGCACTTGAGGTGCCGGCGCGGCCGGCCAGACAGGAGAAGCTTCATGGCCGACTATATCTTCGAGCCGCCAGACGTGCCCGGTATCCCGGTGAAGGGCGAAAGCGCCCTCTATCCCGTGGGCCGGATCTTCTGCGTCGGGCGCAACTATGCCGCCCATGCCGCCGAGATGGGGGTGGAGGTGGACCGCGAGGCGCCGTTCTATTTCACCAAGTCGCCCTCGGCCTTCCTGTTCTCGGGCGGCACGCTGCCCTATCCGCCCGGCACGGAGAACTTCCACCACGAGATGGAGCTGGCACTGGCGATCGGCGCGCCGGCCTTCCGCGTCACCCCGGACGAGGCGGCGGGCGCCATCTACGCCTACGGCTGCGCGCTGGACATGACGCGCCGCGACCTGCAGCTGAAAGCGCGGGAAAGGCAGCGGCCCTGGGACCTGGGCAAGGATGTCGAGGGCTCGGCGGTTTTCGCCGCGCTGACGAAGGCGGGCGAGATACCGGCCCTCGGCCCGCAGCGCATCCACCTGGAGGTCAACGGCGAGGTGAAGCAGGACGCGACGCTCGACCAGCTGATCCATTCGGTGCCCGAGATCGTGGCGGACCTGTCGAAATTCTACCACCTGCGCCCCGGCGACCTGATCATGACGGGCACGCCAGCCGGCGTCGGACCTGTCGTGGCGGGCGACCGCATTACCGGGGGCATCGACGGGCTCGCGGACATCGCGCTCTCCATCGGCGAACCGGAATGACGCCGCGACCGATGCCCCTTACCTGATCGCTGGCAGCGGGATCGGCGGCCGCGCCGCCGTCTGCGGTCTCGCGCAGAAGGGCGTCCGCGGGGCGCGTGGCGCTCCCGGGCGATGCCCCCGCGCACCCGATGCTGCAACGCACGGCGCAGGGCGCCTGCATGGCGGTGATGGACGCCGGGGCGCTGGCGCGCACGAGAGGGCGACGTGAAACGCGCCCTGCCCGCCTGCAATGCCCGGCGCTGCCTTGCGGGCCGCGCGGGTCTGGCCTCGGTCGCGGGCGGTGGGCGCGCACATCTATCCCCCGGCCGGCGCCCCTGACCACCTGCGCAACGCGGCGATGGCGGGCAAGACGGCCGGGGACTCGCACGACACCATCGGCTGGCTCTGCGGCTCGAGCGGGCCGCGCGGGGCCGTCAGCCACGAGACGCTGCGATGCGGCAGCGCCGCCTGCCCCGCCGATCCGCCCGGACGGCGGGCCACGGACACGCCACCGGCGAGGGACTGGAATCCCGCGCAGCGCCACGCCATCCTGCCAGTGGCAACGACGGTCGGAGGGACGGATGCGCAGGTTGGCGGAATGGTGTCTGGCGGCGCTGCTGCCCGCGGCGATGCTGCTGCATGCCCCGGGGGCTGCGGCAGGACCGGCAGAAGGGCTTGCCGTGCCGCGGCTCGGGGCGAACCTCGACGGCGTGGCGGACTGGTCCGTCCAGCATCCCTTCGTCGACAGGATGAAGACCGCGCGTCCCTGGATCGGGCACAGCGCGGACGAATGGGGACGCTGGAGCACCGAGGCGCTGCGCGAGGCGGGACATGTGGGGGCCGATGGCTGGCCGCGCAGCCTGCCGGAAGGGGCGACCCGGCTGGAAGCCCTGGTGCTCACCGATCAGCCCGAAGACGCCGGGCAGCTGGCCGGCCGTTACGCGCTGCGCTGGAAGGGGGCGGGGCATGTCGAGGTCACGGGCCGCTCGCGCCTGATCTCCCAGCGCCCCGGCGAGATCGTCTTTCATTACGCGCCGGGCGAGGGGCTGGTCGCCGTCGTGGTCAAATCGACCGACCCGGAGGGCACGGGCGACCACATCCGTGACATGACGCTCGTGCGCGAGGAACACCTGGCGCTGCACGAAGCGGGCGCGCTCTTCAATCCGGCTTGGATCGCGCGGGTGCAGGACCTGCGAAATGTCCGGTTCGTGAACTGGATGAACACCAGCGACACGAAGCTCGAGCGCTGGGAGGATCGCGCGCGCCCGGATTACCAGAGCTGGGGAATGCTGCCGGGCGGCGTGCCGCTCGAGGTCATGGTGGCGCTGGCCAACGAGATCGGGGCGGACCCGTGGTTCACGATCCCGCACCGGGCGAACGACGATTTCGTGCGCCGCTTCGCGCAGTACGTCCGCGACCATCTCGACCCGCGGCTGCGTGCGCATGTGGAGTATTCCAACGAGGTCTGGAACTTCCTCTTTCCCCAGGCGAATTGGGCCGCCGAACAGGCCCGCGCGCGCTGGGGCGAGGCCGATCAGACGGGCTGGGTGCAGTTCGCGGGGATGCGCGCGGCAGAGATCGCCGACATCTGGCGCGAGGTCTTCGCAGAGGAGGCGGAATCGCGGTTGCGCACCGTCGTCGCGGTGCACACCGGCTGGCTCGGCCTCGAGGAGGCCATCCTGGAGGCGCCGCTCGCCGTTGCGGAAGGGCGGGCGCCGCCGGTGGACAGCTTCGATCTGTATGCCGTGACGGGCTATTTCGGCGAGGCGCTCGACCCCGCAGGGGACACCCGGCGCCTGCGCCGCTGGCTCGAGGAGGGTGCGCAGGCCGCAACCGCGCGACTGGCCGAAGAGCTTCGCGAAGGCTCTCTCGAGCGGCTGCTCGAAGAGGTCCTTCCGCATCATGCGCGGGCCGCGGAGCACTACGACCTGGACCTGGTGATGTACGAGGGCGGCACCCATGTCACCGCCCCCGAGATCAGCGATCCGGACCTCGCCGCCTTCATTCAGGCGTTCAACTACACGCCCGAGATGGCCGCGCTTTACGAGACGCTGCTCGAAGGCTGGCGCGCGGCGGGCGGCACGCTCTTCAACCACTATGTTGACGTCGCCAGGCCCAGCCGATGGGGAAGCTGGGGCGGGCTAAGGCACCCCTGGGACGAGAATCCGCGCTGGGACGTGCTGATGGACTACAACCGGACGGCCGAGCCGTGGGAGGACCGCGCCCCGGGCACTTTCCTGCACGGCGTGCTGCGCGAGGGCACGGAGGGTGCCGACCGGCTCGAGGGCACACCGGAGGAGGACATCCTGCTGGGCGGGCCGGGCGACGACGTGCTGGACGGCCGGGGCGGTGCCGACCGTCTGCACGGCGGGCCGGGACGCGACCGTGCGCATCTGCCCGGCAGCGCGGGCGAGTGGAGGTTTGAGACCGAGGGCGATGCCGTCCTTGCCGGGCGCGACAGGGTCGTCCTGCGCCTCGTCTCGGTGGAAGAAGTCAGCTTCGCGGAGGATCCGGGCCTGATCTTTCTGACCGGCTCGCTGCGCTGATTTTCGTCCGTGCGAGCGACCGATGCGCCGGCCTCCGGTTTTTCCCTTTTTTCGCCGCACTGCCGCGATACTCTGTCCGCGCGACGCAAGACGCCCAGTACTCCAGCCGTTCGACGACCGAGACCGCCCATCATGATCCCGCATGCGCCTCTCCCCGCGGACCCCGATGCCGCGCCCGATGCCGGTGCGCGACGCGCTGCGCGCGGTCTCAGCGTCATCGTGCCGGCAAGCAACGAGGAGGCCCATATCGGCCGCTGCCTCGCGGCGCTGGTAGAGAGCGCGATGCCCCTCGACCTGCCTGTGGACGTTGTCGTGGCCGCAAATGGCTGCCGCGACCGAACCGTGGAGCGCGCGCAAGGATTCGCGCCGCGGTTCGAGGCGCGCGACTGGCGCCTCACGGTGCTTGACCTTGCGGCACCGGGCAAGATCGGGGCCCTCAACGCGGGCGACACCGCTGCCCGTGGCGCGCTGCGCGCCTATCTCGATGCAGACGTGAAGGTCAGCAAACCGCTGCTCGGTCAGATCGTCACCGCGCTGAACCGCGACACGCCGGCCTTTGCAAGCGGGCGCGTCCGCATCCCGCGCCCGGCAAGCACGGCCAGCCGCGCTTACCGCCGCTTCTACCTGACCGTGCCCTTCATGACGCATGGCGTGCCCGGCTGCGGCCTCTTCGCCGTCAACGCTGCGGGCCGCGCGCGCTGGGGCAGCTTTCCGGACGTGATCGCCGACGACATCTTCGTGCGGCTCAACTTCGCCCCGCACGAACGCATCGGCGTGCCCGCTGGCTACGAATGGCCGCTCGTCGAGGGCTGGTCGAACCTTGTGCGCGTGCGCCGGCGCCAGGACGCCGGCGTGGCGGAGATCGCGCGCCGGTTTCCCGATCTCATGCGCAACGAGGACAAGCCCTCGTTCGGCGCCGGCGCGATCCTGCAACGTGCCGCGGCCGACCCGATGGCCTTCGCCGTCTATGCGGGCGTGGCTGCGACGGTGCGGCTGACGCCCGGACGCCTGCGGGGATGGAGCCGCGGGCGATGAACCGCCTGGCGGGTGCGATCCTGGGCGAGTCGCTGCGCGCGCGGGCGCTGCGCAGTTCGGCGTTCACCGCCATGGCCTTCGTCGCGGGACAGGCGCTGCGCCTCGCCTCCAACCTGATCCTGACCCGGCTGCTGTTTCCCGAAGCCTTCGGGATCCTCGCGATCGTCATGGCGGTGCTGCAGGGGCTGGCGATGTTCTCGGACGTGGGGATCACGCCGTCGATCCTGCACAGCAGACGCGGCGACGATCCGGCATTTCTCGACACCGCCTGGACGATCCAGGTGATCCGCGGCTTCCTGCTGTGGGGCGTCGCCGTCGCCCTGGCCGGGCCGCTCGCATTGTTCTACGGTGAGCCGATGCTGGCCCAGTATCTGCCGGTCGCCGGGCTGATGCTGGCGATTGCGGGATTCCGGCCCACGCGCTACGACACGGCCAACCGGCACTTGCGGCTGGGCCGCGTCACCGCGCTGGACCTGCTGGGGCAGGCGATCGGCATCTGCTTCGCGCTCGGGCTCGCGCTGTGGCTCCGGTCGCCCTGGGCCCTGGTGATCTCCGCGGTGCTCGGCGCAGCGGTCCAACTCGCGCTGATCGCCCTCTTCCTGCCGGGCGCACGCAACCGGCTGCAGTTCGAGCGATCCGCCCTTGCAGAGCTTTTCCGGTTCGGGAAATGGGTGTTCCTGTCCACGGTCGCCGGCTTCTTCCTGGCGCAGGGGGACAAGATCGTTCTTGGCCGCTACCTGTCGCTCGACACCCTGGGCGTTTACAACATCGGCTTCTTTCTCGCGAGTTTCGCGCTGCTTCTGGGGCAGGTGGTGATCACGAAGGTGCTGATCCCGATCTACCGGGAGCGGCCGCCGCGCGAGAGCGCCGCGAATTTCGCCGCGCTGCGCAGGATGCGTATCCTCGTCACCGCCTCGCTTCTCGCCGCGCTGCTCGTCCTGGCCTGGCTGGGCCCCTGGATGGTGGAGTTGCTGTACGACCCGCGCTATGCGATGGCCGGCGGGGTGGTGACGCTGCTGGCGGCGATGCAGGTGCCGCAGATCATCGGCCTGACCTACTCGCAGGCCGCGCTCGCGTCGGGCGATTCGAGGCGATTCTTCGTCGCCGTGGCGACTCAGGCGGCGCTCATGCTCACGGGACTGGCCCTGGGCTTCGAGCTGGCCGGCCTTCTCGGGGCGCTCCTCGCACAGGGCGCCGGCGCCCTGCTCGCCTATCCGGTGCTGATCTGGCTGGCCCGGCATCAGGGCGCCTGGGATCCGGCGCATGATGCCGTCTTCTTCGCGCTTGGGACGGTGCTCGCTGCCGGGGCGATCTGGATGAACCGGGCTGCCGTCGCAGCGCTTGGCGCGACGACACTGTGACGTAGCGGCACAGTGGCAGCGGGGCCAATCGTGGATAAACTCGGGCCCTGGTTCGGGTCGAGCGACAGTGAGTCCCGAAAGCGCCACAAAATGCCCCCAATTCTCTGTCAGCAGGGATGCCGGGCATGAACGAGTAAACGGATGAACCGGGACGACCCCCGCGCCACCGAGGGCGAGACAGACATCGCCATCGTCGGCATGGCCGCGCGCCTGCCCGGCGCCGCCGGGCTGGACGGCTACTGGCATCTGCTGCGGGAAGGGCGCAGCGCGATTCGCCGGCTCACGGACGACGAGTTGCTGGCTGCCGGCGAGTCGCCCGCCGCCATCCGCCGCAAGGATTACGTGCCCTTCGCCGCTCCGCTCGACCGTTTCGAGCAGTTCGACGCCGACTTCTTCGGGCTCTCGCCCAAGGAGGCGGCGATCATGGACCCGCAGCACCGCCAGTTCCTGGAGGTCGCCTGGGAGGCGCTGGAGGTGGCGGGCCACCCGCCCGAGAGCGTGGAGGGGCCGGTGGGCGTCTTCGCGGGCTGCGGGATGGGCAGCTATTTCTACTTCAACGTCTGCTCGCACCCGGAGCTCCTGCGCGACACGGGCATGTTCCTGCTGCGCCACACGGGCAACGACAAGGATTTCCTGTCCACGCGCCTTTCCCACATCCTCGACCTGCGCGGCCCGTCGCTGACGCTGCAGACCGCCTGCTCCACCTCGCTGGTGGCCACGCATTACGCTGCGCAGGCGCTTCTGAACGGCGAATGCGACATGGCGCTGGCGGGCGGCGTGACGATCGAGCTGCCGCAAGGGCGCGGCTATCTCTACAAGGAGGGCGAGATCCTTTCGCCCGACGGGGAGTGCCACGCCTTCGACCACCGCGCGAAAGGCACGGTCTTCGGCTCGGGCGCGGGCGTCGTGGTGCTGCGGCGGCTGGCGGACGCGCTGGCCGACGGCGATCACATCTGGGCGGTCATCAGGGGCAGCGCGGTCAACAACGACGGCTCGGACAAGGCGGGCTATCTCGCGCCCTCGGTGGGCGGTCAGGCAGAGGCGGTGGCGGACGCGCAGGCCATCGCCGGCATCACCGCCGACACGGTGGATTACGTCGAATGCCACGGCACCGGCACCTATCTGGGCGACCCGATCGAGGTGGCCGCCCTGACGCAAGCCTTCCGCGAGACGACCGACGCCACCGGCTATTGCCGCATCGGTTCGGTCAAGACGAACATCGGGCATCTGGACACGGCCGCCGGGGTTGCAAGCCTGATCAAGGCATCGCTCGCCCTGCACCACCGGGAAATCCCGCCCAGCCTCGGCTTCGAGAAGCCCAACCCTGCCATCGACTTCGAGAACAGCCCCTTCCGCGTCAACGACCGGCTCACACCCTTCGAAAGCGCGAAAGGGCCGCGGCGCGCGGGGGTCAACAGCCTGGGCGTCGGCGGCACCAACGCGCATGTCGTGCTGGAGGAGGCGCCGGCGCGCGCGGCGTCCGAGCCCTCGGACTGGCCCTTTCAGCTGCTGACCGTCTCGGGGCACTCGAAAGCGGCGCTCGAGGCCAACGCCCGGCGTCTGGCAGAGCACCTGCGCGCGCATCCCGAACAGGACATCGCCGATGTCGCCTGGACGCTGAAGGAGGGCCGCCGCGCCTTCGAGCATCGCCGCGTCGTGGTGGCGGAAAGTCATGCGGAGGCGGCGGCGCTGCTGGAGACGGGCGACCGCGCCCGCGTCTTCACCCACCGCGCGCTGCGCGGCACGCCGCAGCCGGTCTTCATGTTCCCCGGCGGCGGCGCGCAATACGTCGGCATGGCGCGCGACCTCTACGAGACAGAGCCGGTCTTTGCCGACTGGATCGACCGCGGCCTCGACGTGCTGCAGCCAAAGCTCGACTACGACGTCCGGGCGCTCTGGCTGGCCGAAGGGGCCGAGGCAGAACCCGCCGCGCGGCGGCTCACCACGCCATCGGTGCAGCTGCCGCTCATCATGATCGTCGAGGTCGCGCTGGCCAGGCTCTTCGAAAGCTGGGGCGTCGCGCCCGCCGCGCTGATCGGCCACTCGATGGGCGAGAACGCGGCCGCCTGCGTCGCCGGCGTCATGCGCTTCGAGGACTGCATCGGGCTGGTGCACCTGCGCGGCCGGCTGATGGACGAGGCAGAGCGGGGCGGCATGCTCTCCGTCGCGCTGCCGGCCGACGAGTTGCGCGCGCGCCTTGGCCCCGATCTGGACCTCGCGGCAGAGAATGCGCCGGGCCTTTCCGTCGCCTCCGGACCGCAGGCCGCGCTCGACCGGCTGCAGGCCGAGCTGGCCAAGGACGGGATCGAGGCCACGCGCATCGCCATCGACATCGCGGCGCATTCCCGCCTGCTCGACCCGGTGCTAGAGCGATTCCGCGACTACCTGCGCTCGATCCCGCTGTCGCCGCCGCAGATCCCGGTGATCTCCAACCGCACGGGCACATGGCTCACGGCGGCAGAGGCGACGGACCCCGACTACTGGGTCGCGCACCTGCGCGGGACCGTGCGCTTCGGCGCGGGGATGGAGACATTGGCGGAAGAGCCCTCGCGCCTCTTCCTCGAAATGGGACCGGGCAAGGCGCTTTCGGCGCTTGCGAAGGCGCAGCCGGGGATCGAGGCCAACAGGGTGGTGAATGCCCTGCGCCACCCCGAAGAGGCGGTGCCCGACGACGTGCATTTCATCGGCACGCTGGGCCGGCTCTGGGCGCTGGGCGCGCGGTTCGACTGGGGCCAGATCTGGGGCGAGGCGCGGCGCAACCGCGTGGTGCTGCCCACTTACGCCTTTCAGCACGCGCCCTATTTCATCGAACGCGCGGCGCCCCTAGCGGCTGCGGAAGAGACGCTGCCGATGCGGGTCGAGGGCGTGGAGAACTGGGGCTGGCGTCTGCGGTGGAAACCCGCCTACGCCGACTGCACGCTCGACGTGGCGGCGGGGGAGACGGGCCCGCCCCGGACATGGCTGATCTTCGCCGACGAGGCCGGGCTGGCCGACCGCGCGGCGGCGAAGCTGCGCGACGGGGGGCACAGGGTTGTCAGCGTGCGCCCCGGCGACGCCTTCGCGCGGCTGGGCGATCAGGACTACACCCTCGCTCCCGAACAGGGGCGCGAGGGCTACGAACGGCTTCTGGCCGACCTGCTGTCACGCGGCCTTGCGCCGGCGCGGATCGCGCATTTCTGGCTGGTGACCGAGGGGGAAGGGTTCCGCCCCGGGTCCAGCTTCTTTCACCGGGTGCAGGAACAGGGCTTCTGGTCGCTGCTGTTCCTGGGACAGGTGCTGGCGGCAGAGACCCTGCCGGAGCCGCCGCACATCACCGTCGTCACCTCCGGCGCGGCACAGGTGCGGGACGAGGCGTTGCCGCATCCCGCCAAGGCGACCGTGGCGGGGCCGGCGCGCGTGATCCCGCGCGAACTGCCCGGCGTGACCTGCGCGACGCTCGACGTGGCGCTGCCGCAACCCGTGGCCCGAAAGCACCGGGGCGCGCGCGAGGCCGGGATGGAGGCGCTGACGCTTGGGGTGCTCGAGGAACTTCTGGCGAAGCCTTCCGAACACGCCGCCGCGCTGCGCGGCGCGCGCCGCTTTGTGCAGGAGGCGGGGCGGGAGCCCCTGCCAAAGGCCGAGGCGCTGCCCGTCCAGCCCGGTGACACCGTGCTGGTCACCGGCGGCTTCGGCGGCATCGGGCTGAGCGTGGCGGAACGTCTGGCGCGCGATTTCGGCTGCCGCTTCGTGCTGGTCTCGCGCAGCGGCCTGCCGCCGCGCGCGAACTGGGCGGCGGAGCTTATGCGCCGCGCACCCGCCGACAGTGTCGCACGGCGCATCCGCGCCGTTCAGGCGTTGGAGTCCGCGGGCGCCGAGGTCATGGTGGCCGAGGCCGACGTGACCAACGCAGAGGACATGCGCGAGGTGGTCGAGGCGGCCACCGACCGCTTCGGCCGGATCGCCGGCGTGATCCATGCCGCGGGCGTGGTGGACGACGCGCCGCTGATGGCCAAGACGCTGTCCTCGGTCGAGGATGTGCTGGCCCCCAAGCTGCACGGCACGCAGGTGCTGGATACGCTTTTCCCCGACGGGGCGCTCGACTGGATGGTGCTGTTCTCCTCCACCTCGACCGTCACCGCGCCTGCGGGACAGGTCGATTACGTCGCCGCCAACGAGTATCTCAACGCCTACGCCCGCAGCCGGCGAGGCGGCAGGACGCGCGTTCTCGCGCTGAACTGGGGCATCTGGTCAGAGGTCGGCATGGCCGCCGAGGCCGTCGCGCGCCGCACGGGCGACCTGCCCGAGCCGCCCGTGGTGCCGCTGCAGGCCCCGCTGCTCGACGCCGCCACCTTCGACGCGGGCGGGCACCGCCTGCTGACCGCGCGCTGGGCGACCGCCAACCGCTGGGTGCTGGACGAGCACCGCACGCGCGACGGCCGCGCGCTGTTTCCCGGCACCGGCTACCCCGAACTTGCCGCCGAGGCGCTCGCGGCACAGGGCGAGGACGGGCCGTTCGAGATCCGAGACCTGTGGTTCCTGCGCCCGCTCGAGGTCGGGGACGGACAGCCGCGCGAGGTGCGCGTCCGCCTGAGGCGGGACGCGGCCGGCTACGCGATGGAGGTGCAGGCGGCGGCAGAGGTGGACGGCCGGCGCGCCTGGACACGCATGGCGGAGGCCACGCTGGCGCTGTTGCCGATGGCGCCCCCCCAGCCGCTCGACATCGCCGCGCTGGAGGCGCGCTGCACCCGCGCCATGGCCGAGGCGGCACAGGGGATGCCCGGCGCGCAGGAGGCGCATCTCACCTTCGGCCCGCGCTGGCGCGTGCTGACCCGCACCGCGCTGGGCGACGGCGAGGGCGTGGCGCACCTGCGCCTGCCGGCGGCTGCGGCGGGCGACGCAGGCTATGCCCTGCACCCCGCGCTCATGGACATCGCGACCGGCTGGGCGATGGAGCTGATCGCGGGCTACGACGGGCGCGAGTTGTGGGTGCCGCTGACCTATGGCCGCCTGCGGGTGCACGCGCCGCTTCCGGCCGCGATCGTGAGCTGGGTGCGCAACGCGGGCGACAACCGTGCCGATGCCGCGACCGCGCGCTTCGACATCACGCTTGCCGCGCCCGACGGCACCGTCTGCGTCGAGATCGAGGGCTTCCAGATCCGGCGCATGGAGGGTGGGCTGGCGCCCAGCGCCGCACCAACCGCGCGCGAGGTGGAGTTCGACGACGAGGCAGGCACCGAGGCGCCGCTCTCGCCCGCCGAGGAGCGGCTGGCGCACAACCTGTCACAGGGCATCACGCCCGCCGATGGGGCAGAGGCCTTCCTGCGCGCGCTTGGCAGCGACGCGCCGCAGGTCATCGTCAGCTCCCTGCCGCTCGACGCGCTGGTGGCGCAGGCCCGCGTGTCCGATGCGGCGACGGGCAGCGGCGCGCGCTTCGACCGCCCGGCGCTCGAAGGCGACTACGTCGCGCCCGAGACGCCCACCGAAGAGGTTCTGGCCCAGTTCTGGAGCGAGCTTCTGGGTGTGGCGCAGGTCGGCGCCGAGGACAGCTTCTTCGACCTTGGCGGCCATTCCCTGATCGCGGTGCGGCTCTTCGCGCAGATCCGCAAGCGGTTCGGCGTGGACCTGCCCATCTCGGTGTTGTTCGAGGCGCCGACGATCCGCGCCTGCGCCGCGCTGATCGACGCCGAGACCGGCGGCGCGGGCGAGGACGCCGGGCAGACGCCGAAACCCGCGACGGTCCGCCGCTTCACGCACCTCGTTCCCATGCACGAGGGCGAGGGCGGGCCGAAGACGCCCTTCTTCCTCGTCGCGGGCATGTTCGGCAACGTGCTGAACCTGCGGCATCTGGCCCATCTGCTGGGCACGGACCGCCCCTTCTACGGCCTGCAGGCGCGCGGTCTCTACGGCGGGGCCGAGCCGCACCGCGACCTGTCGGAGGCCGCCGCCGACATGATCGCCGAGATCCGGCAGGTTCAGCCGCACGGCCCCTACCTGCTGGGCGGCTTCTCGGGCGGGGGGCTTACCGCCTACGACATGGCGCGCCAGCTGACCGCGGCCGGAGAGGAGGTGGCGCTGGTCGTGCTGCTGGACACGCCGCTGCCGGGGCGGCACGACCTGTCGCGCCGCGACAGGCTGCTGATCCACTGGCAGGAGCTGCAGCGCCACGGGTTGCGCTACCCGGCGAAATGGCTGGCGGGCAAGATACGCTACAAACATGCCATGCGCGCCAAGGCAGAGGCGGGGCCGTCGGCCGAGCACGCCTTTCACGACGCCGAGATCGAGGCGGCCTTTCACGACGCGCTGTCGCGCTACCGGATGGCGCCGTGGGACGGGCGGGTTGCTCTTTTCCGCCCCGCGCTGCAGCCGCGCTGGATCGTCTCGGGTGGGCGGCCGGTGAGCGAAGAACGCGCCTATCTCTCCCCCGACAACGGCTGGGGGGCCTGGGTGCCGGGGGTCGAGGTGCACGAGGTGCCGGGCGATCACGATTCCATGGTGCTGGAGCCCAACGCGCGGGTGCTGGCGCAGCGGATGCGCCGCGCCATCGAGGCGGCCGAGCGCGAGGCGGCGGGCATGGTGACCGTGCGGCCCGCTCCGCGTCAGGCCGCGGAGTGACCCGAATGCCCAGGCTGCTGACCATCCTGCTCAACTACCGGACCGCGGAGATGACCCTGCAAGCCGCAGAGGCCGCGCTGCGGGCGATGGAGGGGATCGCGGGCGAACTGGCGATCGTCGACAACGATTCGCGCGACGGCTCTTTCGAGCGGTTGCGGGACGCGGCCGCGGCACGCGGCTGGACGGACGGCAACCGCGTGCGCGTGATCCAGTCGGGCCGCAACGGCGGCTTCGGCGCCGGCAACAACGTGGCGATCCGCGCGGGCCTGTCGGACGGAACCGCGCCGGACTACGTCTACATCCTGAACTCCGACGCCTTTCCGGCACCCGACGCGATTCGCCTGCTGCTGGAGGCGCTGGAGGCGGACCCGAAGATCGGCTTCGCCGGCAGCTACATCCACGGCACCGACGGGCAACCGCATGTCACGGCCTTCCGCTTCCCCTCGATCCTTTCGGAACTGGAGGGGGCGGCGCGTCTGGGGCCGCTCACGCGGCTGCTGGGCGATCACACCGTGCCGCTCGGCATACCCGAGGCGACGCGGCGGGTGGACTGGCTGGCCGGCGCGAGCCTGATGATGCGGCGCGCGGTGCTGGACGAGATCGGGCTCTTCGACGAGACCTTCTTTCTCTACTTCGAAGAGACGGACCTATGCCAGCGTGCGGCACGGGCGGGCTGGTCCACGCTTTACGTCCGCGAAAGCCGCGTGGCGCATGTGGGCTCCGCCTCGACCGGCATGAAGAAATGGGACCGCATCCCGGGCTTCTGGCTCGATTCGCGCTGGCACTACTTCGCCAAGACCCATGGCCGGGCCTATGCGGCTGCGGCGACGCTCGGGCATCTGACGGGCGGTGCGCTCTGGCGTCTGCGGCGGCTGGTGCAGGGCAAGCCCGCCATCGACCCGCCGCACTTCCTGCGCGACCTGCTGGCCCACGATCTGCGCGCGCTGGTTCGGCGCACGCCGCGCGGGGGCATCGCGCCCGCCGCGCGCCCGCTTGGAGAGACGCCATGACTCCCTTCACCGCGATCCTGATCGGCAACGAGACGCTGGCGCTGCAATGCGGCGCAGCCTTGCTGGCGCGGGGGCATGGGCTGGCCGCGGTCGTCACGCGCCACCCGGCGGTGGCGGACTGGGCGCAGGCAGAGGGCCTGCGGGTCGAGGCGCCGGGCCCCGATCTGGCCGACCGGCTGCCCGAAGCCGACTGGCTTCTTTCCATCGCCAACCTCGACCTGATCCCCGACGCGGTGCTGAACCGCGCCCGGCGCGGCGCGGTCAACTTCCACGATGGGCCGCTGCCGGCCTACGCGGGCCTCAACGCCCCGGTCTGGGCGCTGATGAACGGAGAGCCTCGCCACGGCGTCACCTGGCACCTGATCGGCGACGGTATCGACACCGGCGCGATCCTCGCGCAGCGCCTGTTCGACCTTGCGCCCGAGGACACGGCGCTGACCGCCAACGCCAAGGCCTACGAAGCCGGCATGGACAGCTTTCCAGACCTGCTCGACGCGCTGGAGCGGGGCGCGGCGGGCCGGCCGCAGGAGGCCGCATCGCGCAGCTACTTCGGCCTTGCCGACCGGCCGCGCGCGGCGGCGCGGCTGGACTTTTCGCAACCGGCAGAGCCGCTCTTGCGGCTGGTGCGCGCGCTGGATCACGGCGACTATGCCAATCCGCTCGCCTGCCCGAAGATCGCAAAGGGCGGCACGGTTTGGCTGGTCGGCGCGGCCGAGGTGGTCTCGGGCACCGGCGCGCCGGGCGAGGTTCTGGCAGCGGAGCCCGAGGCCCTGACCGTGGCCTGCGCCGATGGCGCCGTGCGGCTGTCGCGCCTGCGCAGCGGGGACGGCGCGGATGTCACGGCCACCGGGATCGCCGCGCCCGGCGACCGCCTCGACGCGCTGGCCCGCGACGAGGCCGACGACCTGACCCGCCGCATCGCCCGTATCGCGCCGATGGAGTCCTTCGTGCGCCGCCGCCTCGCCGCGCTGGAGCCGGGCGGCCTGCCGCTGCGAGGCCGGGGCGGCGAGACGGTCGCGCGTCCGCTCGCCCTGCCATCGCTGGACCCTGACCGCGCGGCCTTTCTCGCTGCCCTCTGGGCCGCGCGCAGCACGGGGCGCGATCACGCGGACCTCGCCCTGCGGGACGCCGAAAGTGCCGCGCTCAGGTGGCGGGGCCACATCAGCGACTGGGTTCCGGTGCGGCTGGACGCGGCGGAGAACGACACGCGCGCGCAGGCGGAGGCCGGGGTCGCGCGCGAGCTTGCCCGCGCCCGCCGCGCCGGCGCCTTCGCGCTGGACCTGCCCGCGCGGATGCCCGAGCTCGACGGCAGCGTGCCGGAGGTCGGGCTCGACCTGTCGGACGACGCAGGGCTGATTCCCGGCACGGTCGTGACGCTGGCGCTGGGGCGCGCGCCCGCTCTGCGCTTTGATGCAAACGCGCTCGACGCGGGACTTGCGGAGCTTCTGGCCGCGCGTTTCGAGCGTCTGGCGCGCATGGAGATCGCTCCGGATGCGAAGATCGGCACAATCGCCCCGATGCCAGCGGCGGAGCGCCACGCCGTCCTGCACGGCTGGAACGCGACCGGAACGCCTTTCGACGCCGCCTGCATCCACACGCTCTTCGAGCGGCAGGCGCGGGCGATGCCAGACGCCCCCGCGCTGGTCCACGAGGCCGTGACGCTCACCTATGCCCAACTCGACGCCCGCGCCAACCGCGCCGCGCATGTGCTGCGGCAGATGGGCGTGGCGCCGGGCGCGGTGGTGGGCCTTGCCACGCGGCGCTCGCCCGACCTGCTGGTGGGCGCGCTCGCGATCCTGAAGGCAGGCGGCGCCTATCTGCCGCTCGACCCGGCCTATCCGAAGGACCGGCTGGCGCTCTACCTGGAGGACAGCGGGGCATCGATCGTGGTCACGCAATCGGCGGTGGAGCCCGAACTGCCGCCGCATGGCGCGCAGACGTTGTGCCTGGACATCGACCCGCGGCTGGCGGCGGCGCCGGAGACTGCGCCCGAGGGCGGCGCCACGCCCGATGACCTTGCCTATCTGATCTACACCTCCGGCTCGACGGGCCGGCCCAAGGGCGTGATGGTCGAGCATCGCAACGTCGCCAATTTCTTCACCGGCATGGACGCGGTGATCGACCATGACCCGCCGGGTGTCTGGCTGGCCGTCACCTCGCTGTCGTTCGACATCTCGGTGCTGGAGCTTTTCTGGACGCTGGCGCGCGGCTTCAAGCTGGTGCTGATGGGCGACGAGGCGCGCGCGCTGGTCTCCGGCCCCGTCGCGGTCGAGGACCAGTCGATGCAGTTCAGCCTCTACTACTGGGGCAACGACGACGGTGAGGGGCGCGACAAGTATCGCCTGCTGCTCGAAGGGGCGCGCATCGCGGACGAAAACGGCTTCTGCGCGGTCTGGACGCCGGAGCGGCACTTTCACGCCTTCGGCGGCCCCTATCCCAACCCCTCGGTCACGGGCGCGGCGGTGGCGG
>NZ_JBKHAQ010000054.1:0-18583 GCF_046542825.1 Rhodosalinus sp.
GTCCCCTGACGTGCCCGGGCTGCGCGCTTCATCCCCGCGCGGGCCGCGCGCCGGGCAGGGTGATGTTGGCCACCTGCTCGGCGATCGGATCGGTGGAAAGCGGGTGCAGTTCGGTGTGATAGTCGCGCGGGTCGCGCATCCGCTGCCATTCCCCCTTGGCATGGACCTCGAGGCCCGAGAACTTTGCCTTGTAGCCCATCTTGGGGCTGCCCGGCACCCAGTAGCCGAGATAGACGTAAGGAAGACCCGCCTCGCGCGCGATCCGGACGTGATCGAGGATCACATAGGTGCCAAGGCTGTCCTTGGCCCGGTCGGGGGCGTAGAAGGAATAGACCATGCTCACCCCGTCCTCGAGCATGTCGCTCAGGCAGACGGCCACCAGTTCGCCTGTGTCGCGCTGCGAGTATTCGATCACCCGCGAGCGCACCGGCGTCTCCTCGATCATCGCGGCGAACTCGAAGACGTCCATGTCGGCCATGCCGCCGTCGGAATGGCGGCTGTCGAGGTAGCGGCGAAAGAGCGCGTATTGCTCTTCCGTTGCCCAGGGCGAGGTCGCGCGGCGCACCAGCCCCTCGTTGCGCTTCATCGTGCGACGCTGGCTCTTCGACGGGCGGAAGGCGCTGACGTCGATTCGCGCCGACAGGCAGGCCGAGCAGTCAGAGCAGGACGGCCTGTAGAGCACGTTCTGCGACCGGCGAAAGCCCTGTTTCGACAGGGTGTCGTTCAGCGCCTCCGCGCTCTCCCCCTGGAGCGCGGTAAACAGCTTCCGCTCCATCCGGCCCTCGAGATAGGGGCAGGGCTGCGGGGCCGTCACGTAGAACTGCGGCGCGATCGGAAGGGTGTGTCTCATGCCCGTGCCAGCTATTCTTGCGCCGGAACGATAACAAGCCCTTGGGCGCCGGCCAAGAGGCCCCGGGGCGGGTTGCGGCGCCCCCCTCAGGCGCGCCGGTTCAGCATCACGGTTCCCAGCACCAGGTCGGTCAGGCCCTGCCGGCGCTCGCCCGTCAGCATCAGCACGATCGAGATCGCCTGCAGCAGCGGAAAGGCCAGCGAGACCGAGTAGCCCAGCGTGTGCATGAGCGCCTGCCCGAAATCCAGCCGCTCGCCGCGACGGTCGCGCAGCTCGATCGACATCAGCCGCATGCCCCATGTGGCCGATCCGCCCGCGATGGTGAGCGTGCGGTAGATCAGGCCCACCACCAGCATCAGGAAGGGAAAGAAGAAGATGCCGGTGAAAGCGGTGAAGGGCAGCGCCAGCAGGCACAGGACCGCGACCAGAACGATGTCGACAATCCAGGCCAGCAGGCGCTTGACCGGCACGTCGGCGTAGAATTCCGGCTGCCGCTCGGGGTCGGGAAGTAGGAGGGCGTCGTAGCTGTGCATCTTTGCGCTTTCTGTCGCGGGAAGGGGGCACCGCCGCCCGGCACGGGCGGCGGTGGTCCGGGGTTGGGTTCAGTCCTCGGTCGCGCGGGCCTCGGCCGCCTTCCGCGCGCGTTCGTCCATGAACTGGTCGAACTCCGCCTTGTCCTTGGCGGCGCGCAGCCGTTCGAGGAAGCTCTCGAAGGCGTGCTGCTCCTCCTCGAGCCGGCGCAGCGTCTCCTGCTTGTAGGCGTCGAAGGCGCTGTTGCCCGAGGGCTTCATCGCGGTCATGCCGTAGCGGGCGGTGCGGGTGCGGCCTGATTTCGAGAACATGCGCTTGCTCCAGATCATGTAGGCGAGAAGGGCAAGGCCCACGGGCCAGAAGAACACGAAGCCAAGGACCATGACGGCGATCCAGGCGCCCTTGCCCTTGTCGTCGAGCCATGCCTCGGCGCGGGCGAACCACCCCATCGGGCCGGGGGGAACCACGCGCTCCATCGTGTCGGTTGCGGCGGGTGTCATGCGTCTCTCCACTGTTAGATGTGAATGCCTTTCACATCGCTGAGATCGGAAGCCTGTGGCCCCGCCGCAAGGGGCGATGTAAAGCTTTTTCACATTTTTCGGCCATCGCTCTGAAACTCAAGTTGAAAATCACGCATCCGCGATGAAATCGGCGGGCTCCGCCCCGGTCAGGTCAAGCAGCCGCCGGGGCGCGATCGGAAAGACGTGGCGCGGGGTTCCCCCGGCCGCCCAGACCTCTTCGAAGTCCAGCAGCCGCGGGTCGAACCAGCTGCGCACCGGGGTCAGGTGGCCGATGGGCGCCACGCCGCCGATGGCAAAGCCGGTCTCGGCCCGCACCAGCGCGGCGTCGGCCTTGCCCAGCGGCTCGCCCGCGACCGCCGCGGCCCTGGCGGGATCGACCCGGTTGCCGCCCGCGGTCAGGAACAGCAGCGCGTGACCGCCCGTCTCGCCGCGGAAGATGATCGACTTCACGATCTGGTCGAGGGTGCAGCCCACCGCCGCCGCCGCCTGCTCTGCCGTTCGCGTTTCGCCCAGCTCGCGGATGTCCGGCACGATCCCGGCTGCCTCCAGTGCCGCGCGCACGCGCTTCACGCTCTTGCTCATTCCGCCCTCCGTCGCTGCCTGCAGTGAAAGGCGCCGCGCGCCGCAGGGCAAGCCCCCGCTGCAGGCCGCGCGGATTGACGCGGAGGCGCGTGCATGCACATCTCGCCGCCATGGAGCTTGCCCGCCGCGTCACCCGCCTGCCGCACGCCTTCGAGCCCGACCGTGGGGCCGAGGCACGCGCCGCCTGTCCCGAGGCCGCGGGCGACCTGGGCCGGCTGATCGAGGGGGCAGGGGGATGCAGTCCGCATCTGCTGAGCCTGATCCAGAAGGAGGGCGACTGGCTGCCCGCGGTCTTCGACGACCCCGAGGGCGCGGTCGAGGCCGAGATGGCCCGCGTGGCAGAGGTGCCCCCGGACAGGCTGGCCGACGAACTGCGCCGCGCCAAGCGGCGCGTGGCGCTCGCCGTCGCGCTCTGCGATCTCGCCGGCGCCTGGGCCCTGGAGGAGGTGACCGGCACGCTCACCCGTTTCGCCGATCATGCCGTGGGCCTGGGCCTGCGCGCGGGGCTCGCCGCCGAACTCAGGCGCAACCGGCTGCCGGGGATGGAAGAGGCCGACCTCGACACCGGCTGCGGCGCCTTCGCGCTGGCGATGGGCAAGATGGGGGCGCACGAGCTCAACTATTCCTCGGACATCGACCTGATCTGTCTCTTCGACGAGGGGCGCTACGACAACGGCGAGGCACCGGAGGCGCGCGCCGGGCTGGTGCGCGCGGTGCGGAAGATGACCGCGCTGCTGGCCGAGCAGACGGCGGAGGGCTACGTCTTTCGCACCGACCTGCGGCTGCGCCCGGACCCTTCGGTGACGCCCGTGATCCTGGGCATGGGCGTTGCGGAAAGCTATTACGAAAGCCTTGGCCGGACGTGGGAGCGCGCGGCCTATGTCAAGGCGCGGCCCTGCGCGGGCGATCTGGACGCGGGCGCGCGGTTTCTCGAGACGCTGCGCCCCTTCGTCTGGCGCCGGCACCTCGATTTCGTGGCGATCGAGGACGCCCACGCGATGCGCCTGGCCATCCGCGAGCACAAGGGGCTGTTCGGGCCGATCACCCTGCCCGGGCACGACATGAAGCTGGGCCGCGGCGGGATCCGCGAGATCGAGTTCTTCACCCAGACGCGGCAGATCATCGCCGGGGGGCGTGACCCGGACCTGCGCCTGCGCGGCACGGTCGAGGGGCTGCGCGTGCTGGCGAAGAAGGGATGGGTGCCCGAGGAGACGGCGGAGAAGCTCGTCGCGCATTACCGCGCGCACCGCGAGGTCGAGCACCGCGTGCAGATGCTGCGCGACCAGCAGACGCACAACCTGCCCCGCTCCGACGAGGGCTTTGCCCGGCTTGCCGCCTTCATGGGGGTGGAGGAGGAGAGCCTGCGCCGTGACCTCTTCGAGCGGCTCACCGAAGTCCACGCGCTGACCGAGGATTTCTTCGCACCGGATGCGGCGGCCCCCGGCCGGGAGACGCCTGAGATCGACGCCTCGATCACGGCGCGCTGGCCGACATATCCTGCGCTGAGGTCCAGCCGCGCGGTCGCGATCTTCGAGCGGCTGAAGCCGGATATCCTGTCGCGGCTGTCGCGCACCGCGCGGCCCGAAGAGGCGCTGGCCGCCTTCGACGGCTTCCTTGCCGGGCTGCCGGCGGGCGTGCAGCTTTTCGCGCTGTTCGAGGCCAATCCGCAGCTCATCGACCTTGTCGTGGACATCGCCGGCACCGCGCCTGCACTCGCGCGGTACCTCTCGCGCCATGCGGGGGTGTTCGACGCGGTGATTGCCGGGGATTTCTTCGAGCCGCTGCCCGATGCGACTGCCCTGACCGAGGCGCTGAACCGACAGCTTGCGCAGGCCGAGGACTACGAACGCCGGCTCGACACCGCGCGCCGCTGGGCGAAGGAGGTGCATTTCCGCATCGGCGTGCACCTGCTGCGCGGGCAGATCGGCTGCGCCGAGGCCGGGCGCCATTACGCCGGCCTGGCTGAGGCCTGCCTGCGCGCGCTCTGGCCTGCCGTGGTGGCCGAGTTCGCGCGCAAGCATGGGGATCCCCCGGGGCGCGGCGCGGTGGTGCTGGGCATGGGCTCGCTGGGCGCGCGGCGGATGACCCCGGTCTCGGACCTGGACCTGATCGTGATCTACGATGCGGACGGGGTCGAACAGTCCGACGGGCGCCGCCCGCTTGCCGCGCGCGCCTACTACGCGCGGCTCACGCAGGCGCTGGTCACCGCGATGACCGCGCAGACCGCCGAAGGGCGGCTCTATGACGTGGACATGCGCCTGCGGCCCTCGGGCAAGCAGGGGCCGGTCGCGGCCTCGCTGCAGAGCTTCATCGAGTATCAGCGCGGCGAGGCCTGGGTCTGGGAGCACCTGGCGCTGACGCGGGCCCGCGCGGTCGCGGGCGAGGCGACGCTGGCCGGGGAGGTGGAGGGGTTCCGCCGCACCGTGCTGGGACGCGAGGACCGCGACACGGTGCTGCGCGAGGCGGCGAAGATGCGCGCCCGCGTGCGCGCCGCCAAGAGCCCCGAGGGCCCGTGGGACGCCAAGCTTGGCGCCGGCCGGCTGCAGGATATCGACCTCGTGGCGCAGACCGGCGCGCTGCTTGCCGCGGAACCCTCGCAGAATGCCGCGAACGGGCTCGCGGCGGCCGAGCGGGCAGGGCTTCTGGACGCGGAGGGTCACGCGGCGCTGGCCGAGGCGGAACGCCTGCTCTGGCAGGTGCAGCTTGCCTCGAAGCTCCTGAGCGAGGGGCCGCTCGAAGAGGACCGCATCGGCGAGGGCGGTGCGGCCTTCCTCGCCCGGCTGACGGGGATCGAGGGGCTGGGCGCGCTGCGCGGAAGGCTCGACGAGGTGACGGGGCGCGCCGCGGCGGTGATCGACGCGGCGCTGCCGGAAGCGGAGGACACTGGGGCGTGACCGACGAGCCGGACCGCAAGGGCCTGATCCGCGAGGCCTATCGCATCGAGGGGATCACGGAAGGCGAGTGCCGGTCGATCTTCCTGGACTGGGCGCTGTCGCTGCCCGCGGATGCAGATCCGCGGCGCGCGATCGAGGCGCTGCTGGCGCGGCACGCCGAGGCGCCGGAGGGCCACCCGATGACGCAGGTGCTGCGCGAGGGCCTGGTCGAGGGGCTGGTGCCGCGCCGCCGCGGCGGGGCGCGCGGCCGCTCGCGCGGCTGAGCCGCGGTCCGTGGCGCGTGCGTGACATCGTGGTTTGGATCGGCGGCGTCGAGTGCCATCGTTGCCGTTCCTGCCCGGATACGGGCGATTCGGCGGTGTGTTTCACCTCTGGGCGCGTCCGGTATCCGGGGCTCGATCCTGCGGATGAAGCCGCGCCCGACCGTTTGCTGGCCCTTGCGGACCGGGGACGGGGGCTCGCTGCGCCTGCTGCACTCTTTGCTGGCAGGGTGCGGCGCTTTCGGTATCAGGCGTTCCCAAGGGCGGCGGCCTCGCGGGCGAGCGCCTCGACCGCCGCCCAGTCGCCGGCCGCCAAACGGTCCTTCGGCGCGACCCAGCTGCCGCCCACGCAGAGCACGTTGGGCAGGAGCAGGTAGTCGGGTGCGGTCGCGGCACCGATCCCGCCCGTCGGGCACCACGCCAGCTGCGGCAGCGGGCCGCCCAGCGCGGCAAGGGCTTGCGGGCCGCCGAGCGGTGCGGCGGGAAAGAACTTCGCCACCTCGAAGCCGCGCGCCAAGAGCGCCATCGCCTCGGAGGCGGTCGCGGCGCCGGGCAGGAGCGGCAGGCCCTCGGCCTCTGCCGCGTCGAGCAGCGCGGGCGTGGCGCCGGGAGAGACGGCAAAGCGCGCGCCCGCCTGCCGCGCGGCCGCGACGTCGCGCGCGTCGAGCACCGTGCCGGCCCCCACCTCTGCTCCCGGCACCTGCGCCATTGCGCGGATCGCGTCGAGCGCGGCAGCCGTGCGCAGCGTGACCTCGAGCACCGGCAGGCCGCCCGCCACCAGCGCTTCGGCCAGCGGTGCGGCCTGGCGCGCGTCCTCGATCACCAGCACGGGGATCACCGGCGCGCGGGCGCAGAGTTCCCGCAGTCGCCTGTTGGCCGCGGAGGTCACGGGCCTGCGCGCCTTGCGGCGCGCCGGGGGCGCTGCCCCCGGACCCCCGGGGTATTTGGGGACCATTGAAAGGAGGGCGCGGAGCGCGCGCCGCGTGCGGAAGGCCGCTCAGACAAGGCTGGCCGCGCCGTGCCGCGCCTCGCCCACGCGGTCGCGGAAGAGCTGGAAGAGTTCGCGGCCGGTGCCGTGGCGGTTGGCCGAGAGATCGGGCGCGGCCGGGTCGCGCGCCGCGAGATCGGCGGTCGTGTCCAGCGTGCCGGCCTGCGCGTCGAGGCGGATCAGGTCGCCGTCGCGCAGCCGCGCGAGGGGGCCGCCCGCCGCCGCCTCGGGGCTGAGGTGGATCGCGGCGGGCACCTTGCCGCTTGCCCCGGACATGCGCCCGTCGGTGACCAGCGCGATCCGGTGGCCGCGATCCAGCAGCACGGAGAGCGCGGGCGTCAGCCCGTGCAGCTCCGGCATCCCGTTGGCCTGCGGCCCCTGGAATCGCAGGACGATCACGCAGTCCCCGGTCAGCTCGCCCGCCTTGAAGGCGGCGAGCACGGCATCGGGGCTGTCGAAGACGCGGGCGGGTGCCTCGATCACCCTGTGCTCGTCCTTCACGGCAGAGGTCTTGATGACGCCCTCGCCCAGGTTGCCGCGCAGCTGCGCCAGCCCGCCGGTGGGCTGGAAGGGCTCGGCATGGGGGCGCAGGATGCGGTCATTCAGGCTGTCGCGCGGGCCGGGCACCCAGTCGAGCGCGTCCTCGAACAGCTTCGGCTCTTCGGTGTAGCGCGCAAGGCCCGGGCCGGCCACGGTCGTGACGTCGCCGTGCAGCAGTCCCGCCTCCAGCAGCTCGCCGATCAGATAGCCCATGCCGCCCGCCGCGTGGAAATGGTTCACGTCGGCAAGCCCGTTGGGATAGATCCGCGCCATCAGCGGCGTGACCGAGGAGACCGCGTCGAAATCCTCGGGTTCCAGCAGGATGCCCGCCGCGCGCGCCATGGCGGGCAGGTGGATCACCAGGTTGGTGGACCCGCCCGTCGCCATCAGCCCCACCATCCCGTTGACGAAGGCGCGTTCGTCCAGGATGCTGCAGGCGGGGGTGTAGGCGTTGCCCAGTTGCGTCAGGCCCAGCACCCGCTCCACCGCAGCCGCGGTCAGCGCGTCGCGCAGCGGCGTGCCGGGGTTCACGAAGCTCGCCCCCGGCAGGTGCAGGCCCATGATCTCCATCAGCATCTGGTTGGAATTCGCGGTCCCGTAGAAAGTGCAGGTGCCCGGGCCGTGATAGGCCGCCATCTCGGCCCGCATCAGCGCCTCGCGGTCCACTTCGCCTGTAGCGAACTTCTGGCGCACCTTCGCCTTCTCGTCGTTGGGCAGGCCGCTGGTCATCGGGCCGGCGGGGATGAAGACCGTGGGCAGGTGGCCGAAGGTCGCCGCCGCGATCACCAGCCCCGGCACGATCTTGTCGCAGACGCCGAGATAGGCGGCGGCGTCGAAGGTGTTGTGGCTGAGCGCCACCCCGGCGGCCAGCGCGATCACGTCGCGGGAGAAGAGCGACAGCTCCATCCCCGCCTGCCCCTGCGTGACTCCGTCGCACATCGCGGGCACGCCGCCGGCCACCTGCGCGGTGCCGCCCGCATTGCGCGCGGCGGCGCGGATCAGGTCGGGAAACCGCTCGAACGGCTGATGCGCCGAGAGCATGTCGTTGTAGGCGGTCACGATGCCGAGGTTGGGCGCGCGATGGCCCGCCAGCGTCTCCTTGTCGGGGCCGGAGGCGGCGTAGGCGTGCGCCTGGTTCGAGCAGGACAGATGCGCGCGGCGCGGTCCGTCCTCGGCCGCGCGGCGCATCCGGTCGAGGTAGTTGCGGCGCATGTCGGACGAGCGGGCCACGATGGTGTCCGTCACGCGGGCGATGGTGGCGTCGAGGGGCATGGGCGTCCTCCTGGCATCAAAGATAACATCCAGTGTCAGCGCTAACAACCGCGGCGGCGGGTCGCGCCGGGCCGCGCGCCTCATCGAGGCTTTCGTTCGATCCCGCCTGCGGCTATGGGCAGGCATGGACACCGATCGCCCCATCATCCGCCTCAAGCCCCGCGCCGATGCGCGCGCCGTCCGTCACGGCGCGCCCTGGGTTTACGCCGACGATCTCGTGCTTGACCGGCGGACGAAGGCGCTTGCCCCCGGCACGGTCGCCACGCTGGAGGATGCCGGGCGGGCGGCGCTGGCGACGGTCGCGGTCAACCCGGCCTCGAAGATCGCGGCGCGTGTGCTGGACCGCGACCCGGCGGCGAAGATCGACGGGGACTGGCTGCGCGCGCGGCTGGCTCGGGCGCTGGACCTGCGGGCGCGGCTCTACGATGCCCCCTTCTACCGTCTCGTGCACGCAGAGGGTGACGGGCTGCCCGGCGTGGTGATCGACCGTTTCGGCGAAACGGCGGTGATCCAGCCCAACGCGGCCTGGGCGGAACGCCTGCTGGAGCCCTTGGCACAGGCACTCGCGGAGGTCGCGGGCGTTGCGCATGTGCTCAAGAACGCGGGCGGCCGCGCCCGCGCGCTCGAGGGGCTGGACGACGCAGGCGGTGTGCTGATCGGGCAGGCGCCGGATGGCCCCGTGCCGGTGCCGATGAACGGCGCCACCTATCTTGCCGACCTGACGGGCGGGCAGAAGACCGGCCTCTACTTCGATCAGCGGCCCAATCACGCCTTCGCCGCGCGACTTGGTCGGGGCGGGCGCGTGCTCGATGTCTTCGCGCATGTCGGCGGCTTTGCCCTCGCCGCGCTCGCGGGCGGGGCGGAGCGTGCGCTGGCGGTGGACGGCTCGGCGCCCGCACTGGCGATGGCAGAAAAGGGCGCGGCGCTGTCGGGCGTGGCTGACCGCCTTGCCACGCGCCGTGGCGATGCCTTCGATGTCATGGAGGCGTTGGCAGCCGAGGGCGCGCGATTCGACCTGGTGGTCTGCGACCCGCCGGCCTTTGCGCCGTCGAAGCCCGCGCTGGAAAAGGGCTTGCGCGCCTACGAGCGGGTGGCGCGCCTTGCCGCGCCGCTGGTGGCGGAGGGCGGCTTCCTGATGCTCTGCTCCTGCTCGCACGCCGCCGACCTGGCGAAGTTCCGGCAGGCCAGCATCCGCGGCATCGGTCGGGCGGGGCGCGCCGGCGCGCTGATCCGCACGGGCGGGGCGGGGCCGGATCATCCGCAACATCCCCAACTTGCCGAGACCGGCTATCTCAAGACGCTGGCCTTCCGGCTGTGAAGGCGCTGCTCGACGCCTGTGTGCTCTATCCCACGGTGATGCGCGAGATGCTGCTGGAGGTGGCGGCGCGCGGCGGGTTCCAGCCGCTGTGGACCGCGCGGCTCCTGCGCGAGTGGGAGCGCGCGGCGGCCCGCCGGGGCGAGGCCGAGCGGACCATCGCGCAGGGAGCGATCGCGCTGGTCGCCGCCCAATGGCCGCAGGCGATGCTGCCGCCGCCGCCCGAGTCGCTCGCGCGCCGGCTGTGGCTGCCCGACCCGTCGGACGTGCATGTGCTGGCCGCGGCGATCGCGGGCTCGGCCGACGTGATCGTGACTGTCAACGCGCAGGATTTTCCCCGCGGCGTGCTGGCCGAGGAGGGGCTCAGCCGCGCCGACCCGGACGGCTTCCTGCTGGGGCTCTGGAAGGGCTCGCCGGAGATCGTGGAAGAGGCCGCCGAAGCCGTGCGTGCGAAGGCCGGGAGGCTGGCGGGCGCCCCATTCGAGATGCGCCGCCTGCTCAAGAAGGCGCGTCTGCCACGGCTCGGCAAGGCGCTATCCGACGCGTGAACCGGCGCTGACAGGGACAAGCCGGTCGCGGTCGCTGTCGGCGGGAACAGGATGCTCGGGTCCGGGTGGCGCGATGCTGCCGGATCGGCTCAGGTCGGCGTGCCCAGCCGTGCCCAGCGCGCCTCGAGCCGTTCGAGCGCCGCGATCCGGTCCGCGGTCTTGGGGTGGCTCATCAGCCATGCAGGCAGCACACCCGCGCGCGCCGCGGTCAGCTGTTCCAGTTTCTCGAACATCGACTTCTGCGGTCCGATCCCGATGCCGGCCTTGGTCAGCAGCGCGGCGGCATAGGCGTCGGCCTCGTATTCGTCCGAACGCGAAAGCCGCGCGGCCAGCAGGGTCGCAACGCCGTTGGCGATCCACACGCCGATGCCCGGCAAAAAACGCGACAGAACCATGGCCAGGGCCGTCCTGACCGCGTTCTGCCCCGAAAAGTCGATCATCCGCCGCCGGGCATGGCCCAGCGCGACATGGCCCAGCTCGTGCGCGATGACGCTTGCCATCTCCTCGGCGCTGATCTCGCCGGTCTGGTATTTCCGGTAGAAGCCGCGGGTGATGAAGATGCGGCCGTCCGGCGCGGCAAGGCCGTTCACCGGGTCGATCTCGTAGATGTGCACGCGGATGCGGTCCACATCCAGCGCCTGCGCCATGCGGTCTGTGATCCGCCTGAGCCGCGGATCGGCCAGCTCGGTCGACCGCTCGTCCAGCTCGCGCTTCGTCCGCCAGACGGAAAAGCGATACATCACCAGCGCGTAGAGCACCGCAAGCAGGATCGGCGTGATCTTGATCATGCGCCGAATATGGTGCGGCGCGATGCGGTCGGCAATGGCGATGCAGCCGGTCGGGCCATTTGACGAAGGACAATGACGCCGGCTGCCCACCGGGCCAGACTGTCGCGTGACAGACAAAACGCGGAGGCACCTTCATGCCGGACTACACCGTGACCGAGGCCGAGCCGCGGCCCTACCTTTATGTCGAGGGCAGCTGCGGGACGGACCCTTCGGAGATCTCCGCCGCGATGGGCGAGGCTTTCGGCGCCGTGATGGCCGCGATGCAGCGTGACGGGATCGCGCCTGCCGGTCCGCCGCTTGCCGTCTATCACGACTACGATCCCGCGCAGATGCGCTTCCGCGCGGGGGTGTTCGTCTCCGAGTCGGATGCGGCACGGACCGTGGCGGGGGTGAAGGCCGACCGCACGCCGGGCGGCAAGGCGCTGCACTTCGTGCATGTCGGCCCCTACGCTACCTTGCGCGACGATTACGACGAGATGATGCGCTGGATCGACTCGCGGGGCCTGACGCTTTCCGCGCCGACTTGGGAGGTCTATGTGGACGACCCCGCCGCGGTGCCCGAAGCGGAGTTGCGGACCGAGGTCTGGTCGGCGCTGAACTGACGGTCAAACGGATGATTGCCTGACACGGAGCGGACCGTCAGCGACCCGCCCACTCGCCCGCTTTGCCACGAATGGACCGGGTCAGGCGCCGCGCCGTACGGGGTGTTGCGCCGCCTTCCGAGCTATGCCCCGAATTCGGGTGACGCAGCCTGATCAGGCGGCACGGGTTTCGGTGTCGCAGGCGGCGACGCCGTCGGTGAATGTGACGCCTTCGATGACCTGAGGCAACTGGTTCGCGCCCTTCAGGCGGCGCCATGTTTTCGCAGCCGCCTGAACGAGCTCGAAGACCATGAGCTTCGCCGCCTCCTGCGAGAGCGTGCCCTTCGTTCGGGCGGCTCTGTGGCGGACGGTGGCGAAGACGCTCTCGATTGGGTTGCCGGTGCGGAGGTGATCCAGTGCTCGGCCGGGAAGCCGTAGAACGCCAGCAGCGCCTCTCGGTCCCTGGTCAGGCAGGTCAGGGCCTTCTCGTACTTCGTGCCGGATTTCTCGGCGAAGGTGTTCATGGCGGCCTCGGCGGCGGCGCAGGTCCGGGCCTGTCAGTTCTCGCGCAGGTCTGCCTTCACCGCCGGTGTACCGGTCCACGGTTTCGAGACAGGATTTTGGGCTAAGCGGCGTTCGGCATGTTCACGTTTTGCTCTCGTCGGATGGCGGCTGTGGGGCGATGTCCGTGGCGCTCGATCCGCCAGTGCTCGTTGTAGGCCGTCTGGACCTCCAGGAGGGGCTGGCGCAAGTCCTGGATCGTGTCGAACCGGCGCACCCAGAGCAGGTTCTCCTGCAGTGCCAGGATGAACCGTTCCGCGCAGCCGTTGCCCTCGGGCGCACGAACGAAGGCGGGGGAGTTCCGGGCGCCGGGGAATCGAACCTCGCGCTGGAAGTCTGGACTTCGAGCGGTAGGTTGGTCCGGGTTCTGTGCTTCGACGACGTTGGAGGGCCTTTCGAGCGCGGGACGTGCGCGCCCTTCGAGTTGCTGCGCCGTAGCAACTCCGCTCGCAGACGCCGGAAAAATCCGTCATAACCCGCCGAAACCGGATGTTCTCGAAGGCTTGCGATCGAGGCTGGCGTGATGAAAAATGAAAATAAATCAAATATTGGCGCAGCTTCACGGCTTGCCGTGGCACCCATGATGGACTGGACCGACAGCGCCTGTCGCGTCTTCCACAGGGTGCTCTCGCGGCGTGCGTTGCTATATTCGGAGATGGTGACCTCTGCCGCGCTGGTGCGGGGCGGGGCGGTGCATCTGCTCCGGCACGATCCTTCCGAGCATCCCGTCGCGCTGCAACTGGGCGGTTCGGATCCTGCGGAACTGGCGCAGGCTGCGCGGATGGGGGCAGAGGCGGGCTTCGACGAGATCAATCTCAACGTCGGCTGCCCGTCCGACCGCGTCCAGTCGGGCTGTTTCGGCGCTGTTCTGATGACCCGTCCGGAGCTGGTCGCGGACTGCGTGGCGGCGATGCGCGGGGCGGTGAGCGTGCCGGTCACCGTCAAGTGCCGCATCGGGGTGGACGACCAGGACCCCGAGGCGGTGCTGCCCGACTTCCTGTCGCGAATGCGTGCGGCCGGGGCGAGCCATGTGATCGTGCACGCGCGCAAGGCCTGGCTGCAGGGCCTGTCGCCGAAGGCGAACCGCGAGGTGCCACCGCTCGACCACGACCTCGTGCGGCGCATGCGCTTGGAGTTTCCGGACCTTGCCATCTCGATCAACGGCGGCGTCGAGTCGCTGGACGCGGTCGCGGGCTTTCTTGCGGACGGCTTCGATGGCGTCATGGTAGGGCGCGCAGCCTATCACCGGCCGTTCGACATCCTGGGCGCCGCCGATGCGCGGCTGTATGGAGAGGATCGCGTGATCACGCCCGAGGCCGCGGCGCGGGCCATGCTCCCCTACATCGAGCGCCATCTCGCCGAGGGCGGCCGCCTGCACCAGGTTACGCGCCATATGCTGGGGCTGTTTGCGGGGCGTCCCGGCGCCCGGCGATGGCGGCAGCTGCTGTCCGAGGGCGCCACGCGGCCCGGTGCGGGGCCGGAACTGGTCGAGCGCGCGCTTGCGCAGGTGGCGCCCGCGGATCCCGCCGCGGAGGTCCGGCGCGCCTAGACGGGCGCGCGCCGGCGGCTGGAGCGGCAATGCTTGGGACGGATGGCGGCAGCGCAGCGCCGGCACGCAAGGCCGGCAGGAGGCCCCGAGGCAGGAGGCTTTCGGTGCCTCCAGACACCGTGCATCCTGCCCCGGGCATTGTGATCCTGCGCGAAACCGGGTCTAAGTCGCCGACGCGCGATCCCGACCCACGGAGACCCGATGCCCGACCCGGTTCTGCTTGCCCAGATGCTTGCGCTGCTGCTGGTGATCGGGGCGGCGGCCGGCGTGCTGGCGGGGCTGCTGGGCGTCGGTGGCGGAATCGTGCTGGTCCCGGCCTTCTTCTACGCGTTCCAGACGCTGGGCTATGATGGCCCGCAGCTGATGCAGATCTGCCTCGGAACCTCGCTCGCGACGATTGTCGTCACCTCCGCCCGCTCCGTCACAAGCCACAACCGCAAGGGCGCCGTCGACCGGGAGATCCTGAAGGGCTGGGCACCGGGAATCGCGCTGGGCGCGATCGCGGGCGTGGCGCTTGCCGCTTCGCTGCGCTCGAGCGTGCTGCAGGGGGTCTTCGGTGTTTTGGGGCTGTCGATCGGGCTCTACCTGGGTCTCGGCAAGCCGCACTGGCGTCTCGCGCCGGCGATGCCGCGGGGCTTTCGCCGCGGCGTCTATGCGCCGGGGGTGGGCTTCCTGTCCGTGCTGATGGGCATCGGCGGCGGCAGCTTCGGCGTGCCGCTGATGACGCTGCACGGCGTGCCGATCCACCGGGCTGTCGCAACGGCAGCCGGCTTCGGCATGCTGATCGCGGTGCCGGGGGTCGCGGGCTTCCTGCTGCTGTCCGTGGACCCCGCGACCCGTCCGCCCTTCACGCTGGGGGCGGTGAACCTGCCGGCCTTTGCGGTCGTGATCGCGATGACGCTGGTCACCGCGCCGCTGGGCGTGCGGATCGCCCATGCGATGGACCCCACGCCGCTGCGGCGCATCTTCGCGCTTTTCCTGCTGGTGGTGGCGGGCAACATGCTGCGCAAGGCGCTTGGGTTCTAGCCCGCGTCCAGTCCTCTCCGAGAGGGGCGCGTTTCGCGTTCGAGCTGCGCGCGACCCTGTCGGGGCAGGTAACGAAGAGGTCCGGCACCTTGGCGCTTGCCGGTCTGCCGCGCACCGCCGGGTCGCTTGCCCTCAGCTCTCGCGCCGCGCGCGGCCGCGTGCCCGACCGCCCCGACGCTGCGCAAGAAGCGGCGCGCGCTCAGGCAGTTCGGCCATGATCCGCCGCCGGTCCTCGCCCGTCAGGCGCGACCAGGCGGTGATCTCGTCGATCGTGCGGTAGCAGCCTGCGCAGATCCGCGCCTCCGGGTGGATCACGCAGAGCTTGACGCAAGGGCTTTCGACCTCCTCGCGTGCCCAGATGTCGCCTGTCATGCCGACTGCCTCATGTCTTGCCTCCGGTCTGCGGCGCGATCCGATGAAGCCGGTCGAGCGCTCCCTGCAGGATATAGGACGCAGCGACGTGGTCGATCACCTCTGCGCGACGTTTTCGTGTCGTATCCGCCTCGAGCAGGGCGCGCTCGGCCGCCACGGTGGACAGCCGCTCGTCCCAGAAGGCGATGGCGAGGGGCGCGCGGCTGTTCAGGTTGCGGGCGAAGGCGCGGGTGGACTGCGCGCGCGGCCCCTCTGAGCCGTCCATGTTGCGCGGCAGCCCCACGACAAGGCCCACGATCGCGCGACTCTCCAGCAGCCGGTCGAGTTCTGCCGCGTCCGCGGTGAACCTCGTGCGGCGGATGGTCGTCAGCGGCGAGGCCACCATGCGGGCCGTGTCCGAGACGGCGATGCCGATGGTCTTGGTGCCAAGGTCTAGGCCCGCAAGGGCGCCCATCCGGGGCAGGGCGGCCGCGAAGTCCTCGATCGCCTCGTGGATCACCCGCCCAGCCCGGCCTCTTCGGCGGCGGTGCGAATCAGGTCCAGTGCCGCCTCGTTGCCGGCGAAGGTCTGAAGCGCCTCGTCGCGGATCGCGGTCGCCTGCTCGGTCTCGCCCAGCACGCCCAGCGCGCCGATCAGCCGCGCCCAGTCCTCCACGGTGCCGCCCTGTTCGGCCAGCCGGGTCGACAGGCCGTCCACCATGCCGCGGACCATCTCCATGCGGTCCTCGGGACTCATGTCCTCTGCGGCTTCCATCTGCTCGCGCGTCGGGCCCGACGCGGGCGGGGAGGCAGGCGCGGGGGCGGGCGCGGCGGGCAGTTCGTAGTTCACGCGGCCGGCCTGTGCGGCCAGTTCGGGCAGCTGCGCGCGCAGCGGCTCGACCCAGGGTGCGTCGGGGCGGCTTTCGCGCAGCAGCCTGTCCCAGGTGGTGAAGGCCCGGTCGGGGCGCCCGCCCTGCGCATACATCAGGCCCATGTAGTAGCGTGCCACCGCGTTGCGCGGGTCGCGTTCAAGTGCAGCGGCCAGCGCCGCCTCCGCCTCGGGCGAGACATATCCGCCTGCGGCCAGCACCAGCATTTCGGCATAATCGGCGTAGTTCTGCGCGTTGGCCTCGTCGCCACGGATTTCCAGCACCCGCTCCTGCGCCTCGTAGGCGGCCTTGAAGTTGCCCAGCGCCGCCTCGTTGCGGGCCAGCAGCATGTGCCCCTGCAGGTCGCCGGGACGCTCCGCCAGCGATCCGCGCAGCCGGTCCATCAGCTCCAGGTATTCCTCGCCCGGCTGCGGCCCCGGCGGCATCGCGGGCAGCCCCGCCTCCGCTTCGGACTGCCGCGGGCGATTCTGGCGGGCTTCCTCGACCCGGGCGATCCGGTCGGCGAGGGCGAGATCGTTGTAGCCCGGCGCCCCGAGCCCGAGGTAAAGCCACGTCCCGCCGCCCACGACGACCAGCGCCACCGCGACGGCCAGCGTCGGGCCGGCCCAGGGCGGCTGTGCCGTCTCGCCGCGGGCGGCAGCTTTGGCGGTGGCGTCCGCGGTCAGGATTCGGCGCGACACCTCCGTGCGCAGCCGCTCCGCGTCCTCTTCGCCGATCACGCCGCGAGCAAGGTCGCGCTCCACCTCCCTGAGCTGGTCGCGGTAGACCTTGAGGTCGTAATCCGCCGCCTCCTGCGCCTGCGCGCGCGCCTTGAGCGCCGCGAGTCCCAGGATGAGCGCGACCGCCGCCGCCAGCGCCACAACCATGATCCAGAACAGCATGGGCCCTCCTGCCATCCTCGCCCGGTCCCGATCTAAGCCGCGCAAGCCGCGCGCGAAACCCCCAATCGGTCTGCGCGGGCGCCATGTCGCAACCGGCGCGCATTGCGACGCTTGGGGACGCGGGCTATGCGCGGTCAGGGTCCAGAAGACGGGCCGAGACACGCGCGGGACAGACGCCCTGATGAAACGCTACTCCGCCTTCGCCATCGCACGCGAAGCCCTTCGCAACCACACAGGGTGGGAGCGGGCCTGGGCCAGTCCCGAGCCGAAACCGCGCTACGACGCGATCATCGTGGGCGCGGGCGGCCACGGGCTGGCCACCGCCTACTACCTTGGAAAGAACCACGGCATCCGCAACGTGGCGATCCTCGAGAAGGGCTGGCTTGGCGGCGGCAACACCGGCCGCAACACGACGATCATCCGCTCGAACTACCTGCAGGACCCCTCGGCCGCGATCTACGAGAAGGCGCGCAGCCTCTACGAGACGCTGAGCCAGGAGCTGAACTACAACATCATGTTCAGCCCCCGCGGCGTCATGATGCTTGCGCAGACCGAACACGAGGTGCGCGGCTACCTGCGCACCGCGCAGGCCAACGCGCTGCAGGGGGTGTCGACCGAATTCATCCCGCCGAAGCGCGTCAAGGAGCTCTGCCCGATCATCCGCCTCGACGGGCCGCGCTACCCGGTGCTCGGCGCGCTCTGGCAGGCCCGCGCCGGCACCGCGCGGCACGACGCGGTGGCCTGGGGCTACGCGCGGGCCTGCTCGGACATGGGCATGCACGTGATCCAGAACTGCGAGGTGACGGGCATCCGCCGCGAGGGCGGGCGCGTCGTCGGCGTGGACACGAGCCGCGGGCCGATCGACTGCGACAAGCTCGGCATCGTGGTCGCGGGCCACTCCGGGCGGCTGGCCGAGATGGCCGGTTTCCGCCTGCCGATCGAAAGCGTGGCCCTGCAGGCGCTCGTCTCCGAGCCGATCAAGCCGGTGATGGACGTGGTCGTGATGGCCAACACCGTGCACGGCTACATGAGCCAGTCCGACAAGGGCGAGATGGTGATCGGCGGCGGCGCGGACGGCTACAACAACTACACCCAGCGCGGCAGCTTCCACCACGTCGAGGAAACCGTGCGCGCGCTGATCGAGACCTTCCCGATGCTCTCGCGCCTCAAGATGCTGCGCTGGTGGGGCGGTATCGTGGACATGACCGGCGACCGCTCGCCCATCATCTCCAAGACGCCGGTCGAGGGCGTCTTCATAAACTGCGGCTGGGGCACGGGAGGCTTCAAGGCGATCCCCGGCTCCGGCTGGGCCATGGCCGAGCTGATGGCGCGCGGCGAGCCCGGCCCCCTCGCCGCCGAGTTCTCTCTGGGCCGCTTCCGCGAGGGCCGCTTCATCGACGAGTCGGTGGCGGCGGGGGTGGCGCACTGATGGCCGCCGCCCCGCGCAAAATTCTTCGAAGAATTTTGCCAAGGATTTTCGAAAATCCTTGGTCCCCGGCTTCCGGAGACTCGCCATGCTCTTCCTGACCTGCCCCTACTGCCACGTCGCCGCCGAGGAGACCGAACTGCATCCCGGCGGCGAGGCGCATCTGACCCGTGTGGGCCCCGAGGGCTCGGACGAGGCCTTCCACGCCTATCTCTTCGAGCGCGAGAACC
>NZ_JBKHAQ010000055.1:0-18350 GCF_046542825.1 Rhodosalinus sp.
GCGGTGCTAGTGCTGTTAGAGAGAGAGAGGATATCAGTCCATGCTGTCTGAGGAACGGAAGGAACGCAACAAGTCTGGCCTCGGGGCCAAACTCAAGAGCGCAAGAACCAAAGCTGGATACACTCAGAAGGCTTTAGCCTCGGAACTCGGGGTCGAATATTACACGATGATTAGTCAGATGGAACTTGGCTATATCTCGATCCCGCCGTCGCTGTGGAGGCCCATAGCCATCGTCCTGAAGCTGGACATGGGGGATTGGGTCCTTCGCTGCCTTCAGGAATACCAGCCTGAGGTTTACAAGGCTCTGTTCAACAACCGGAGCCGGAAGGAAGTATCTATCGTTCTGATCCTTCTCACCAAGGGTGATCTGGACGAGCAGATTGAGACCTACGAGAAGAAGGAGAAGGAGACCACATGACCACCGTTAACCCCCGAACCCACTTCGTCCGAATCCTCGACTACGGACAGGTGCGCAAGATGATCGACATGCTCAACACCGTGAGCGACAAGACGATCCCCTATCCTCCCGAGAACGAGGAGTTCTTCAATGTTCACGCCCCTGATGGCGATGTTGTATTTGCCGGTCTGAAGAAGGGCGGTCGATGGATTTGCCGCCTTCACCGGGAGGTCTTCGCGGAGAATAACTAGGAATGGGAGCCTTGGATCAGTCCAAGGCAAGCCCTAGGGAAGTAAGGACCTGCTGAACTAGGGGACCATAAATGACCTGTAAAGGAGCATGGAATCCATGAGGCTCTACAAACGACCCAATAGCCCCTACTGGTGGATGGAGTTCACCGTGAGCGGTAGGACCGTCAGAAAGTCCACCAAGCGGCCCCTGAGCGACGAGAAGGGGGCCAAGCGGGTGTTGGCCGAGGAATACCGGCGACACCACGATCACGTCCAACTTGGCGACAAGAAGGAGATAACTCTTGCCGAAGCCTTCGACCTGACCTTGGGCGAGGTCAAGGGCCAGACCCAACGCCTCTACCGGACGGTCAAGGGTCATGCCTGCGACCATTTCCGGGGCACCACACGCCTCTCTGCGATCACGCAGGGGGACGTGGATGCCTATGTCTCCAAGCGTCAGGCACTCGGTATGAAGCCCAATACCATCAGGGCCGAGGTCAAGTGCATCCGTAGGGTAATCAACCGGGTAGCCAAGACCTACCGCATCAACCCCGATCTGGACTGGCCAAAGATCAAACCCTTCGTAAAGACCCGATACCTGTCCGATCCTGAGGAGACCCTCGTCCTGACCGATCTGGCGGGACAGGCTACCATCACCGCCGAGAAGGCTCATGACCTGTGCATCTTCCTCGTGGACACGGGCATGAGGCTCATGGAGGGGGTCAACGTCCAGTGGGCTGATATCGACCTGACGAACAAGAGAATCGAGCTTTTCCGGTCCAAGACCGGGACAACCACGGTTCTACCTATGTCTCTAAGGGTCGAGCAGATGCTCCGAAGGAAGCTCAACCAGCCCCAGCCCTTCGAGGAGATGGAGTGGGCCATCAGGCTTCTCCGGAAGACGATCCATAAGCATTGCAACCGTAATGCCCGGATCGTTGAGCAGAAGGGCGCTGCCACGGTCCATTCCCTGAGAGACACATTCGCAACCCGGATGCTCAAACAGGGCATGACCATTCACCGTCTGGCCTATCTCATGGGCCATACGACCACCGTGATGACCGAGAAATACGGTCACTTGGAGCGGATCGACGTGACCGAGGAGGCACGCTCTCTCCTCAACAGTCGCGCACACGCCGCGTAAGAGGACGCACATTATCCGCACAGTATGTGCGTCCTATACTCAAAGGGACGGGCTAGAAATCCCCTAAGTCGCTGTTTTTACGAGTGTTTTGGAGGTTGGTGGGTGATGCAGGACTCGAACCTGCGACATCTTCGATGTGAACGAAGCGCTCTACCACTGAGCTAATCACCCGTGACCGAAGCGTTTAGCCTCAGTCCCCGGTCTTCGCAAGGGGGTCGGCGAGCTTTGCCGCGTCCGGCCCCTGCCCGGGTCGAGGCGTCACGCCCCGCCTCGACTTTCGCGACCCGGCTCTGGGAGAACCTGTTGCACGAGAGGCGATCCGCGCCCCGGCATGAGGGTCAGGTTGCGGGGCCGCCGGGACCGGCCATACGGGCTCGGGACACGACAAAACGGAAAAAGGCGCCCCGAGGGGCGCCTTCGCTGTTCCTGTCCGCAAACTGGCCTCAGTGCGCGACCGCGCCGGTAGCCTCGGAGCCGCGCGCGGCTTCCGCCGCGGCCGCCTCGTCCGAGGTCTCGTCCCAGTCGACAGGCTCGGGCTGACGGACGAGGGCGTGCTTGAGCACCTCCTTGACGTTTCCGACGGGGATGATGGTCAGCCCCTCCTTCACGTTGTCGGGGATCTCCCTGAGGTCCTTCTCGTTCTCCTCGGGGATCATCACGGTGGTGATGCCGCCCCGAAGCGCCGCGAGAAGTTTTTCCTTGAGCCCGCCGATAGCAAGCACGTTGCCGCGCAGCGTGACCTCGCCGGTCATGGCGATGTCCTTGCGCACCGGGATCTGCGTGAGCACCGAGACGATGGAGGTCACCATCGCGATGCCCGCGCTCGGCCCGTCCTTGGGCGTGGCGCCTTCGGGGACGTGCACGTGGATGTCCCACTTCTCGAACCTGGGCGGCTTCACACCGATGTCGGGCGCGATCGACCGCACGAAGGAACTGGCCGCGTCGATCGATTCCTTCATCACGTCGCCCAGCTTGCCGGTGGTCTTCATCCGGCCCTTGCCGGGCAGGCGCAGCGCCTCGATCGACAGCAGATCACCGCCCACGGAAGTCCAGGCAAGGCCGGTGACCACGCCGATCTGGTCCTCCTTCTCGGCCAGACCGTAGCGGAACTTCTTGACGCCAAGGTAGTCGTCGAGGTTCTCGGCCGTGACGGTCACATGCCTGACCTTGTCGCGGATGATCTCGGTCACCGCCTTGCGGGCGACCTTGGCCATCTCGCGCTCGAGGCTCCGTACCCCCGCCTCGCGGGTGTAGCGGCGCACGATCTCCAGGATCGCCTCGTCGGTCAGTTCGAACTCGCCCTTCTTCAGGCCGTGGTTCTCGATCTGCTTGGGCAGCAGGTGGCGCTTGGCGATCTCCAGCTTCTCGTCCTCGGTGTAGCCGGCCAGCGGAATGATCTCCATCCGGTCCAGCAGCGGGCCGGGCATGTTGTAGGAGTTCGCCGTGGTGATGAACATCACGTTCGAGAGGTCGTATTCCACCTCGAGGTAATGGTCCGCGAAGGTCGAGTTCTGCTCGGGATCGAGCACCTCGAGCATCGCGCTCGCCGGATCGCCGCGGAAGTCCTGCCCCATCTTGTCGATCTCGTCGAGCAGGATGAGCGGATTGGTGGTCTTGGCCTTCTTCATCGACTGGATGATCTTGCCAGGCATCGAGCCGATGTAGGTCCGGCGGTGGCCGCGAATCTCGGACTCGTCGCGCACGCCGCCAAGGCTGATGCGGATGAACTCGCGCCCCGTGGCGCGCGCCACCGACTTGCCGAGCGAGGTCTTGCCCACGCCCGGAGGCCCCACAAGGCACAGGATCGGCCCCTTCAGCTTCTTCGAGCGGCTCTGCACGGCCAGGTATTCGACGATGCGCTCCTTGACCTTCTCCAGGCTGTAGTGATCCTCGTCCAGGATCTTCTGCGCGCGGTGCAGATCCTTCTTCACGCGGGATTTCACGCCCCACGGGATCGACAGCATCCAGTCGAGGTAGTTGCGCACCACCGTCGCCTCGGCGCTCATCGGGCTCATGTTCTTGAGCTTCTTCAGCTCCGCCTCGGCCTTTTCGCGCGCCTCCTTCGAGAGCTTGGTGTTCTCGATGCGCTCCTCGAGTTCGGCAACCTCGCCGCCGCCATCCTCGCCGTCGCCCAACTCCTTCTGAATGGCCTTCATCTGCTCATTCAGGTAGTATTCGCGCTGGGTCTTCTCCATCTGGCTCTTGACGCGGGTCTTGATCTTCTTCTCGACCTGCAGGACGCTCATCTCGCCCTGCATCAGACCATAGACCTTCTCCAACCGCTCGCTCACGGCCGTGGTCTCGAGCAGTTCCTGCTTCTGCGCCACCTCGATGCCCAGGTGACCCGCGACCAGATCCGCGAGCTTCGCGGGATCGGTGGTCTCGGACACGGCGGCAAGCGCCTCTTCGGGGACGTTCTTCTTGATCTTGGCGTAACGCTCGAACTCGCCCGTCACGGTGCGCAGCAGCGCCGTGATAGCCGAGGCGTCGCCCTCGCTCTCTTCCAGATACTCGGCCCGCGCCTCGAAATACTCGGCGTTGTCTAGGAACTCGGTGATCCGGACGCGCGCCTGTCCCTCGACCAGAACCTTGACGGTGCCGTCGGGAAGCTTGAGCAGTTGCAGGACGTTGGCGAGCACGCCGGTGCGGTAGATACCTTCGGCGGCGGGGTCATCCTCGGCGGCGTCGATCTGCGACGACAAGAGGATCTGCTTGTCGTCCTTCATCACCTCCTCGAGTGCGCGCACCGACTTCTCGCGCCCCACGAAGAGCGGCACGATCATGTGCGGGAACACGACGATGTCCCTGAGCGGCAGGACGGGATAGGAGGTGTTCAGGGGCTCTTGCATGAATGCATCCTTGTTCTTGGCAAGAGGGCGCTTACCCCGCTGTGGCGGCAGCCTTCGGCCCTCTCCTTTTCCGACCATTAAGGTGGGGGTCAGGCGCCAGATTTCAACCGCGCCGGCCTCTCGGCGCGAGTCGCAGCATGTGCCGCGCGCCGGCCATGCGCAAGCGGATCGCGCTGCCGGAAGACCGCCTGCGCGACCGGGTCGGCCGCCACGGGCCGGGCCGGCCCGTAGACTGCCGTGCTTGCGATGTCCGGCCATCGCCGCGCGGGTTTGCACAGGGGCCGCGCAACCTTTAGTGTCGTCAAACATTCACTTGCCGGGCCCTGCGTCACGCGCTAGCGCCCCGCAAAACGACACCGGAGAGAGAGCAGGCCCATGCGGATCGCCATTCTCGGAGGGGACGGCTTCGTCGGCTGGCCCACAGCACTGCACCTGTCGGCACAGGGCCACGAGGTGCATATCGTCGACAACCTCTCGCGCAGATGGATCGACACGGAACTGGGCGTGCAGTCGCTGACGCCCATGGACTCGATCCAGGAACGCTGCCGCATCTGGAAGGAGGTCTCGGGCCAGACGATCCGCTTTCACCTGCTCGACCTTGCGAAGGAATACGAGCGCCTGCGCCAGTGGCTGGCCGAGCACCGCCCCGACGCCGTCGTGCATTTCGCCGAACAGCGCGCGGCGCCCTATTCGATGAAATCCGACCGCCACAAGACCTACACCGTCAACAACAACGTCTCGGCCACGCACAACCTGCTCGCCGCACTGGTCGAAACCGGCATCGACGCGCATCTGGTGCACCTGGGCACGATGGGCGTCTACGGCTACTCGAACGTGGGCGCGGCGATCCCCGAGGGCTACCTCGACGTCGAGATCGAGAACCTCGAGGGCGAGAAGAAAGGGCTCGAGATCCTCTATCCCACGCGCCCCGGCTCGGTCTATCACATGACCAAGAGCCTCGATCAGATCCTTTTCCAGTTCTACGCGCAGAACGACGGGCTGCGGATCACCGACCTGCACCAGGGCATCGTCTGGGGCACGCACACCGACCAGACGCGCCGCCACGAGCAGCTGATCAACCGCTTCGACTATGACGGCGACTACGGGACCGTGCTCAACCGCTTCCTGATCCAGGCCGCGATCGACTATCCGCTGACCGTGCACGGCACCGGCGGGCAGACCCGCGCCTTCATCCACATCCAGGATTCGGTGCGCTGCATCGAGCTGGCGCTTAGGGATGCGCCGAAGGCGGGCGACCGGGTGAAGATCTTCAACCAGATGACCGAGACGCACCGCGTGCGCGACCTGGCCCAGCTTGTGGCGAAGATCACGGGGGCGAAGGTCAAGTTCCTGCCGAACCCCCGCAAGGAGGCCGACGAGAACGATCTTGTCGTGCAGAACGAGCAGTTCCTCGCGCTGGGGCTGGAGCCCATCACGCTGGCAGAGGGCCTGCTGAGCGAGGTGGTCGAGGTGGCGCGGAAATACGCCCACCGCATCGACCGCTCGCGGGTGCCGGCCGTCTCTGCCTGGACGCGGGACCTCGCGCAGCGGGTGGAGCGCGACCCCGAGGGCAAGGCGCTCAAGTCCGTGTCATGAGCGGCCTCGCGCCGGAGCGGCCCGCCCGCTCCGACCGCGCCTATGTCACGCTGGTCACCAACGCCGATTTCGCCCGCGGGGCGGCGGCCTTGCTGCATTCGCTCGCGCTGACGGGAACCGGGGCGGACCGCGTCGTGCTGCACACCGCGGCCGTGGAAGAGGCCGCGCTGGCGCCCCTGCGCGAACTGGGCGCGCGGCTGGTGGCCACGGACCTGCTGCCCACCTCCGACGCCTTCAACCAGGCGCATGCCCGCGACCGGCTGCACGGCATCGCCCCCTTCACCAAGGGCGAGAAACCCGCGTTCCACACGCCGCTCGACAACTTCGTGAAGCTCAGGCTCTGGCAACTCGACTACGCGCGCGTCGTCTTTCTCGACGCCGACACGCTGGTGCTGCGCCCGATCGACCGGCTGTTCGACTACCCCGAGTTCTGCGCCGCGCCCAACGTCTACGAAAGCCTCGCTGATTTCCATCGGATGAACTCGGGCGTCTTCACGGCGCGGCCCTCGCAGGCCACCTTCGAGGCCATGCTGGTCCGCCTCGACGCGCCCGGCGCCTTCTGGCGGCGCACGGATCAGACATTCCTGCAGGACTACTTCCCCGGCTGGCACGGGCTGCCGGTCTTCGACAACATGCTGCAATACGTCTGGTTCAACCTGCCGGGCCTCTGGGACTGGGACTCGATCCGCGTGCTGCACTTCCAGTACGAAAAGCCGTGGCAGGCGCACGCCAAGGCGGACCGGCTGCGCCCGCTGATCGACCTGTGGCATGCCTATGCCCGAGGCGAGGCGCCGGACCTCTCGGCGCTTCCCAATCCGTGAAGCTCGCGGTCACGGGCGGCACGGGACTCGTCGGCCGCTTCCTCGTGGAGGAGGCGCTGGCGGCGGGCGACACGGTGACCGTGCTGACGCGCCGGCCCCCTGCCCCCGGCTTCTTCTCCGCGCCCGTGGCGCATCTGCCCTACGACCTCTCGGGAGCGGCCCCGCCCCTCGCCGGGATCGACGCGCTGATCCATGCGGGCTTCTCCCATGTGCCGGGCCGTTATCGCGGCGGCGAGGGCGACGACCCCGAGGGATTCCTGCGCAGCAACGGGGACGGCACCCTGCGGCTCTTCGAGGCGGCGGCGCGGTCGGGTGTCGGGCGGGTCGTCTTCCTGTCCTCCCGCGCGGTCTATGGCGACTATCCGCCCGGCACTGAGCTGACCGAGGCGATGCCCCCGCGCCCCGACACCCTCTACGGCGAGGTGAAGGCCGAGGCGGAAGTGGCGCTAGCCGATCTGCCCGCCGGAGTCGCGCTGCGCGCGACGGGTGTCTACGGGCCGGCGGGACCGGGACAAAGGCACAAATGGGCCGATCTCTTCGGCGCATTTCTTCGCGGCGAACCGATCGAACCGCGACGGGGCACCGAGGTGCATGGTGATGATCTTGCCGCTGCCGTGCGGCTCGTGCTCGACGCCCCGCAGGACCTGCTGGGCGACGGCATCTTCAACGTCTCGGACATCCTTCTGGACCGGCACGACCTGCTGGCCGAGGTGGCGCGGCTGACGGGCGCTCCGCATCCGCTGCCCGCGCAGAGCGACGCGCCGGTGAGCGCCATGCGCTGCGACCGGCTGCGCGCGCTGGGCTGGCGGCCCGGCGGCATGGCGCGCCTCCGCGCCAGCCTGCCGGCGATGCTGCAGGGCGTCGTCTGACATCCAGCCCCGGTTGCGCTGCGGCGCGCGCAAGCGGTTTGCAAACCGCTTGCAAGGCGCTTCCAAGCGCCTTGGGCGCTCAGTCCAGCCGAACCCCTTCGCGGCCGGCGAGATCGGTGAAGAACTGCCAGGCCACCCGCCCCGAACGGGCGCCGCGGGTGGCCTGCCATTCGATCGCCTCGGCGCGCAGCCGGTCTTCCGGCACGACCACCCCGTAGGCCTCGCAATAGCCGCGGATCATCGCCAGATAGTCGTCCTGCGAACAGGGGTGGAACCCCAGCCACAGCCCGAAGCGGTCGGAGAGCGAGACCTTCTCCTCCACCGCCTCCGACGGCGAAATCGCGGTCGAGCGCTCGTTCTCGATCATGTCGCGCGGCATCAGGTGGCGCCGGTTCGAGGTGGCGTAAAGCGCCACGTTGTCCGGCCGCCCTTCGACCCCGCCGTCAAGCACCGCCTTCAGGCTCTTGTAGTGCTGGTCGTCGTGGCCGAACGACAGGTCGTCGCAGAAAAGCAGGAAACGCTGCGCGGGTGCCGCGCGCAAGAGCGACAGCAGCCGGCCCACGCTGGGCAGATCCTCGCGCTGCAGTTCCACGATCTTCAGCGGATGGCCCTCCGCCACCACAGCGGCATGAACGGCCTTTACCAGCGAGCTCTTGCCCATGCCCCGCGCGCCCCAGAGCAACGCGTTGTTGGCCGGCAGGCCGCGGGCGAAGGCCCGCGTGTTGGCAAGCAGGATGTCGCGCACGCGTTCGATGCCCACGAGCAGAGACAGGTCCACCCGGTTCACCCGGCCCACCGGCTCCAGCCGGTCGGGCGCGACGTGCCAGACGAAGGCCTCCGCGGCATCGTAATCGGGCGCGGGCCGGGGCGCGGGCGCGATCCGCTCCAGCGCCGCCGCGATGCGCTCCAGCGCCTCGTCGTCGGGGCCTGCGTCCCTCACCGGCCGCGCGCTCCGCCGTCGGTCCCGTCCTCGTCGAACTCGCGCATCAGCGGATCGTCCTCGTCGCGGCCCTCGCCGTAGGGGTCGTCGTCGTCCTCGAACCAGAGGCCTTGGGCGCGCAGTTCCGCCTCGCGCTTCTTCTCGACCCGTTTCACCAGCCAGATCGAGACCTCGTAGAGGCCATAGACCACGACGAAGAGGATCACCTGCGTGATGACGTCGGGCGGCGTGACCAGCGCGGCGAGCACCAGGATGCCGACCACGGCATATTTGCGCACCGCCCTCAGCCCCTCGGCGCTCACCAGGCCCGCCTTGCCCATCAGCGTCAGCAACACCGGCAGCTGGAAGCAGAGGCCGAAGGCCACGATGAACTTGATGGTGAGCGACAGGTATTCCTGCGCCGAGCCCTGGAAGGCGATACCGGCGGTGGCGTTCTCGACCTCGCCTTCGTCGAGCACCGTGCCCGCCTGCTGGAAGCCCAGGAAGAAGTCGAAGGCCAGCGGCGTGACCACGTAATAGGCGAAGGCCGCGCCGAGGAAGAACATGAAGGGCGAGGCCAGCATGAAGGGCAGGAAGGCGCCCTTCTCGGACTTGTAGAGTCCCGGCGCCACGAAGCGCCACATCTGGAAGCTGATGACCGGAAAGGCCAGCACCAGCCCGCCCAGCAGCGAGATCGACACGGCGACGAAAAACCCCTCCTGCAGCCGGATCAGGATCAGCCCGCAGTCCGTCATGCCGCGCACCGCCATGGCGTCGCAGAGCGGCCGGGTGAGGAAATCGAAGATCGGATTCCAGACGGTGAAGCAGATCACCATGCCGACGATGAAGGCCAGCACCGAGCGGATCAGCCGGGTGCGCAGTTCCGCCAGATGCTCGATCAGCGGCGCCTGGGAATCGTCGATCTCGTCGACCTCGTCGGCCTTCGTCATTCCTTGCGGTCCTCAGGGGCCGGCGCGTCGCCGCCGGATGCGGCCCCGGGCGCGTCGGGCGCGGCCTGCTCCGGCGTCCCGCCGCCCGCCTTCGTCCCGGCCTGGCCGGAGGACTTCGTCTCATCGGCTTCGGCGCCCGCGCCCGCCGGCTTGTCCTTGTCGCGCAGCGCATCGCGACGCGCCTGCGCCTCCGCGGCCCGCTTGCGCGCGAGCTTGGCGGTCTCGCTGTCAGGATCCCAGCGGGTACTCTCGCGGATCGACTTCTCGACCCCGTCAAGCCCCAGAGACTTGGAACTGGCCATGTCGCGGAAGCCCTGCGTGGCCTCCTTGACGCCGCTTTCCTCCGCCGCCTCGTTCATGGCGCGCGAGAACTCGCGCGCCATCCCGCGCGCCTTGCCCATGAAACGGCCGACGTTGCGGAAGAGCACCGGCAGATCCTTGGGGCCCACCACGATCAGCGCGACGATGCCGATGAGCAGAAGCTCCGTCCAGCCCAGGTCGAGCATGGATCAGACCTTGTCTTTCTCGCGCTCGTTCTCGGGCGTCACGTCACGAACGGTCTCGGCGGACTGGTTCTCGAGCTCGTCGGTGCTTTCCTTGACGCCCTTCTTGAACGCCGTGATGCCCTTGCCGACCTCGCCCATGAGCGAGCTGATCTTGCCGCGCCCGAACAGCACGAGCACGACGATCGCGATGAGAAGAAGGCCCGGAAGGCCGATGTTGTTGAGCATGGCGACTCTCCTCGGTGGCAGGGCGGACGCAGGCGGCATCCGCCCTCCTGTGCCGCACATCTAGTCATTCGGCCCGGCCTGCGAAAGCGTGAAAGCGGTGCGTCTGCCCGCGTGACGACAGGTTTTTTCTCGCGCTCCTGCCATTTTTCCGGCAACTGTCAAAAAAATGGCAGAACAGGGCGCGAATCGGGGGAACCGGTGAGACGAAAGGAACGGCTCTATGCATTGATCGAGGTGCTTCGCCGGGGCGGCCCGCACAGGGCGGAGGATCTCGCGCGGCGCTTCGGGGTGTCGCTGCGCAGCATCTACCGCGACATGGACACGCTCGCCGCCTCCGGCGTGCCGGTCGAGGGCACCCGCGGACAGGGCTATCGCGCGCGTGCCGGGGTGACCCTGCCGCCGCTGGTGCTGGACGAGGCCGAAGTCGAGGTGCTGCACGTCGCGCTGGCGGTGATGGCGGGCGCGCAGGAAGCCTCGCTGCGCGACGCGGCGGCCACGCTTGCGGCCAAGATCGAGGAGGCGCTGCCGGAGGAGCCGGGGCGCAGGGCCGAGGGCTTCGGCCTTGCCACCTATCCCTTCGACGCGGCAGCGCGCGGCGGCGCCCATCTGCCCCGCATCCGCGCGGCAATCCGTGCCCGCCAGAAGCTGCGCGTGCGCCTCGACGGCGGCGGCGGCGCACGGGTCGTGCGGCCGCTCAAGCTGGATTACTGGGGGCGGATCTGGACGGCGCTGGCATGGGACGAAACCGCCGCCGACTTTACCGAGATCCGGGTGGACCGGATCGAGGAACTGGCCGTCCTGCCCCAGCTTTTCGTGGACGAGCCGGGCAAGCGGCTGCGCGACCACGAGGCCCGCGGGGCGGGCTGAGCGCGCCGCTTCGACGCGCCCGCCATCCCGTGACGATCAGCTGATCTCGACCAGTTCCACGTCGAAGGTCAGATCCCGCCCGGCAAGCGGGTGGTTCGCATCCAGCGTCACCGTCTCGTCCGTCGCGGTCACCACCGTCACGGGCAGCACCTGCCCCTCGGGCGTCTGCATCTGCAGCCGCGTGCCGGGGTCGAGCGGGATGTTGTCCGGGATGCCCTCGCGCGGGATCTCCTGCTGGGCGGAGGGGTCGTGCTGGCCATAGGCTTCCTCGGCGGGCACCTCGACGCGCTTGCTCTCGCCCACGGCCATGCCGGGGATCGCCTTGTCGAGGCCGGGAATGATCTCGCCCGAGCCGAGGGTGAACTGCAGAGGTTCGCGCTCGCGCGAACTGTCGAAGGTGGTGCCGTCCGACAAGGTGCCGGTGTAGTGAATGCTGACGGTATCGCCGGTCTTGGCTTCGGTCATGCGACCTCCTGCGGGTTTGGAAAGAAGGGGGATTCGTGCTTGTGAGGCCGCGCGCAATGCGCGCGGGTTGCTCGGTGCTCCGGTCCAAGGTGGGGCAGCGGACACGCGTTGTAAACCCCGCAGCGTGGCGAAGGCCCTTGTTCCCTGCCGCGGCCCCTGCCAGTCTCCGCCGCGCGAAGGGAGAGGGACATGGCCCGCACGCTCTGCGTCTTCGACGCTTACGGCACGCTCTTCGACGTGTCGGCCGCCGCGCGCCGCGCCGCCGAAGAGCCCGGGCGGGCGGCCCTGGCCCAAGGTTGGCAGCGGCTGGCCGAAGTGTGGCGGCTCAAGCAGTTGCAGTATTCCTGGCTGCGGGCGGTCACCGGCACGCATTGCGATTTCTGGCAGGTCACGGAGGACGGCCTCGACTGGGCGCTCGAGGCTACCGGGCTCGACGGAGATGCGGACCTGCGCGCGCGGCTGCTGGCGCTTTACCGCGAGCTAGAGGCCTATCCGGAGGTGCCCGCGATGCTGGAGCAGTTGAAGGACGATGGCAGGAGTTGCGCCATCCTGTCGAACGGTGCACCAGCGATGCTCGCCGCGGCGGTCGAGAGCGCGGGCATCGGCCGGCATCTCGACGCGGTGCTGTCGGTCGAGGAGGTCGGCGTCTTCAAGCCGGCGCGCGCGGTCTACGACATGGTGGGCGCCCGCTTCGGCACCGCGCCGGGCGAGGTGCTCTTCGTCTCGTCCAATGGCTGGGATGCGGCGGCGGCTGCGGGCTACGGTTTCGAGACGGTCTGGGTCAACCGCGCCGGCGACGCGGTCGACCGCCTGCCATGGACCCCGCAGCACATCCGTCACGATCTTAACGACATCCCCCGACTGGCAGGACTCTAGATGCCCCGATTCACCACCTCCGACGGCCTTTCGCTCTTCTATCTCGACGAGGGGCGCGGAATGCCCGTGCTCTGCCTGACGGGGCTCACGCGCAACACCACCGATTTCGACTATCTCGCCCCGCATCTTTCGGACCGCGTGCGGCTGATCCGCATGGACTATCGCGGGCGCGGCCGGTCCGACTGGGCCGAGGATCACCTGAGCTACACCGTCCCGCGCGAGGGCGCGGACGCGGTGGAACTGCTGGACCACCTTGGCCTGGACACCGCCGCCGTCATCGGCACCTCGCGCGGCGGGCTGATCGCGCTTGTTCTGGCCGCCACGGCGAAGGAGCGGCTGCGCGGCGTCATGCTGAACGACATCGGCCCGGCGCTGGAGCCTGCCGGGCTGGAGGTGATCACGCGCTATCTCGGGCGCGATCCGGTCTGGAAGACCGTGGCAGAGGCGATGGCCGAACGCCCGCGGGCGATGGCAGGCTTCGCCAACGTGCCCGAAAGCCGCTGGCGCGAGGAGATCGACCATCTCTACCACGTCCTGCCGGAAGGGCTGCGGATCAACTATGACCCGCGCCTGCGCGAGGCGGTGATCGAGGCAGGCGCGCAGGGCGCCGCCGATCTCTGGCCGTATTTCGACGCGCTCGACGGGCTGCCCGTGGGCGTGATCCGGGGCGCCAACTCCGATCTGCTGAGCCGCGCCACCGTCGAGGAGATGTGCCGCCGCCGCCCCGACCTGATCGCGGCCGAGGTGCCGGACCGGGGGCACATCCCCTTTCTCGACGAGGCGGAGGCGCTGGACGCGATCCGCGCCTGGCTGGAGCGGCTCGCATGACGCTGGCCACGCGCGCCGAGGCCTGCGACATCGGCATGATCGAAGCCGCGGCCGCCCGCCTTGCAGGCCACGCCCGGCGCACGCCGCTGCTGTCCTCGCCCTTCCTGGACGAGATCGCGGGGCGGCGGGTGCTGGTGAAGCCCGAGTGCCTTCAGCACACCGGCAGCTTCAAGTTCCGCGGCGCGTGGTCCGCGCTCTCGGCGCTGGCGGCCGAGGTCCGTGCCCGCGGCGTCATCGCCTATTCCAGCGGCAATCACGCACAGGGGGTCGCGCGCGCCGCCGCGCTGCACGGCGTGCCGGCGGTGATCGTGATGCCTGCGGACGCGCCGCAGCTGAAGATCGCGAACACCCGCGCGCTGGGCGCAGAGGTCGTGCTTTACGACCGCGCGCGCTTCGAGAGCCGCGAGGAGATCGGCGCAAGGATCGCCGCCGAGCGCGGTCTCACCCTGATCAAGCCCTACGACGACCCGCAGGTGATCGCGGGCCAGGGCACCACGGGCCTCGAGATCGCGGAGCAGGCGGCGCAGGCCGGCGTGACGGAGGCCGAGGTGCTGGTCTGCGCAGGCGGCGGGGGCCTTTCGGCAGGGATCGCACTGGCGCTCGAAGCGCGGGCACCGGGGCTGCGCGTGCGGACAGCGGAGCCCGAAGGCTACGACGACTGGGCACGCTCGCTCGCCTCCGGAAGACGCGAGCGGAACGCAGCCGAGGCCGGCGGCTTCTGCGACGCGATCCTGACGCCCGAACCGGGCGAACTGACCTTCCCGATCCTGCGGCGGCTGGCCGGTCCGGGCCTTGCGGTGAGCGACGCCGAGGTGCGGCGCACGATGGCCCTTGCCTTCACCCGGCTCAAGATCGCGGCGGAGCCCGGGGGCGCGGTGGCGCTGGCCGCCGCGCTCTTCCACCCCGAGGCGATCGCGGGCGAGGCGGTGATCGTCACCGTCTCGGGCGGCAACGTGGACCCGGCGCTCTTCGCGGAGGTACTGGCGCAGGCTGGGGCCTGACGGCGATTTTTCGCTCGAAAAATCGCCGTCAAGCGGCTGGCCTGCTTCCGAAAAATCTTCGACCGAAGATTTTTCTCCGCGCCGCCCGCGATTGACTTGACCGGACCTTCGGGGTTTTGTCCGCGCGTGGTCGTGGTCTCGGGAGGCAGGACATGCGGACGCAGGTGGCGATCGTAGGGGGCGGGCCGTCAGGGCTTTTGCTGGGCCAGCTTCTGCACCGGGCGGGGATCGACACGGTGGTGCTGGAGCGTCGGTCGCGCGACTACGTGCTCTCGCGCGTTCGCGCGGGCGTGCTGGAAACGGGTCTCGTGGACCTGATGCACGAGGCAGGCGTGGGAGAGCGGATGGACCGCGAAGGCTTCATCCACGACGGCACGCTGATCGCCAACGGCGACGAGCAGTTCCGCATCGACTTCCACAGGCTCACCGGCCGGCATGTCATGGTCTATGGCCAGACCGAGGTGACGCGCGACCTATACGAAGCGCGCGATGCGGCCGGCGCGCTCACCCTGCACGACTGCCGTGGGGTGAAGCCGCACGACCTCGATACAGCCGCCCCCTTCGTCACTTTCCTCAGGGACGGCGCCGTGCATCGGCTGGACTGCGACTTCGTCGCCGGCTGCGACGGCTACCACGGTCCCTGCCGGCAGGAGATCCCGACCGAGGTCCGGCGGGAGTACGAAAAGACCTATCCTTTCGGATGGCTCGGCGTGCTCTCCGAAACCCCGCCTGTGTCCGACGAACTCATCTACGCCAACTCGGCGCGCGGCTTCGCGCTCTGCTCGATGCGCAACGCGACGCTCAGCCGCTATTACATCCAGTGCGACCTGTCGGATTCGCCGGACGACTGGACGGACGACATGTTCTGGGAGGAGTTGAAGCGCCGCATCCCGGCCGAGGCGGCCGAGCGGCTGGAGACCGGTCCCTCGATCGAGAAGTCGATCGCGCCGCTGCGCAGCTTCGTCTGCGAGCCGATGCGCTGGGGGCGGCTCTTCCTCTGTGGAGACGCGGCCCATATCGTGCCGCCCACCGGGGCGAAGGGCCTCAACACCGCCGCCTCGGACGTGCATTACCTCTCCAATGCGCTCAAGCGCTTCTACCACGACCGCGACGACGAGGGGCTGGAGCGCTATTCCGAAACCGCGCTTGCCCGGATCTGGAAGACCGAGCGTTTCAGCTGGTGGTTCAGCTCGCTGATGCACCGCTATCCCGATCAGTCGGCGTTCGACCTGCGGATCCAGCAGGCCGAACTGGCCTTCCTGCGCGACAACGAGGCGGCGCAGAAGGCGATGGCCGAAAGCTACGTCGGGCTGCCCTACTGATGCGGGTGGCGGACCTGAACGGGCTGCGCATTCACTGGCGCGAGGACGGCGATCCGCGGGGGCGCCCCGTGGTCTTCGCCAATTCGCTGGGCACCGATCTGCGGCTCTGGGACAAGGTGATCCCGCGGATGCCGGCGGGCCTGCGGCTGATCCGCTACGACAAGCGGGGGCACGGGCTGTCGGACTGTCCCCCCGGGCCCTATTCGATGGGCCAGCTCGTGACCGATGCCGAGCGGCTGCTGGACCATCTGGAGGTGCGCGACTGCGTCTTCGTAGGTCTCTCGATCGGCGGGATGATCGCGCAGGGGCTGGCGGTCAAGCGCATGGACCAGCTCCGCGCGGTGGTGCTGTCGAACACGGCCGCCAGGATCGGCACGGCCGAGATGTGGGCGGAGCGGGTCGAGACCGCGCGCACGCGGGGCATCGAGGCGATGGCAGACGGTGTGCTGGAACGCTGGTTCACCGCCGCCTTCCGCGAGACCGGGGAGTTCGCCGCCTGGCGCAACATGCTGATCCGCCAGCCGGCCGAGGGCTACGCCGGCTGCTGCGCGGCGATCGCGGGCACCGATTTCTACACGCCGACCAGCGGGTTGCGGCTGCCCGTGCTGGGCATCGCCGGGTCGGATGACGGCTCCACCCCCGCCGATCTGGTGCGCGAGACGGTGGAACTGATCCCGGGGGCCGAGTTCCGGCTGATCCGCCGCGCGGGGCACCTGCCCTGCGTCGAGCAGCCCGAGGCCTATGCCGAGGCGCTGACCGAATTCCTCGTCTCGATCGGGCATGTCTGATTTCCTGCTGATCCACGGCTCCTGCCACGGGGCCTGGTGCTGGCGCGACGTGATCCCGGCGCTTGAGGCGCTGGGGCATTCCGCCCGCGCCATCGACCTGCCCGGCCACGGCAAGGACAAGACGCCCGCGGGCGAGGTCACGCTGGAAGCTTACGCGGATGCCATCCTCGCCGCGATCGAGGCGCCCGTCGTGCTGGTGGGTCATTCGATGGCCGGCTTTCCGATCACCGCCGCCGCCGAGAAGGCGCCGGAGCGGATCGCGCAGCTGGTCTATCTCTGCGCCTACGCGCCCGCGGGCGGCGTGTCGCTGGTCCAGATGCGGCAGGCCGCGCCGCGCCAGCCGCTGCTGCCGGCGCTGGAGAAATCCGCCGACGGGCTGTGCTTCGGCGTGAAGCCGGAAATGGCGCGCGAGGTCTTCTACCACGACTGCCCGGACGCGGCGGTGGCCTATGCCATCCCGCGCCTCTGCCAGCAGCCCATCGCGCCGCAGGCCACGCCGCTTGCCGTGACGGAGCGCTCGCGCGCCCTGCCCCGAGACTACATCCGCTGCACCGACGACCGGACCATCCCGCCGGAATACCAGGTCACGATGACCGAGGGCTGGCCGGACCACCGCGTGCACAGCCTGCGCACCGGGCATTCGCCCTTCTTCGCCGATCCGCAGGGGCTCGCCCGGCTGCTGCACGATATCGCGGGGGCGGGATGAGCACGCTTTACGGCGAACTCTTCGGCGCGGGAGAGGCCGCGCGGCTGTTCTCCGACGGGGCGGAGATCCGCGCGATGCTGGTGGTCGAGGGGGCGCTGGCGCAGGTGCAGGGGCGGCTGGGCGTGATCCCGGAGACGGCGGCGCAGGCGATCCACCGCGCCTCGCTCGAGGTCACGCTGGACCCGGCGGCGCTTGCAGGACCGGCGGGACAGAACGGCGTGCCGGTTCCCGGCCTTGTCGCGGCCTTCCGCGCGGCGATGGGCGCGCCGGAGCACGCGCAGTTCGTCCACTGGGGCGCGACCAGCCAGGACATCCAGGACACCGGCCTGATGCTGCGGCTGCGGCAGGCGCTGGCCGAGGCCGAGGCGCAGGCGCGCGCCACCGCGCAGGCGCTGGCCCGGCTGGCCGAGGCGCAGGCGGAGCTGCCGATGGCCGCGCGCACCTACGGGCAGGTCGCCACGCCCACCAGCTTCGGCGCGGTAGCGGCGGGCTGGGGCTGGCCGCTCCTCGATCTGCTGGACGAGGTGGAAGCCCTGCGCGCCACCAGCCTCTGGGTCTCGCTCTCGGGCGCGGCGGGCACGGGTGCCGCGCTGGGGCCGCGGGCGGCGGAGACGCGCGCGGCACTGGCCGAGGCGCTGGGGCTGACGGATCCGGGACGCAGCTGGCACGCGGACCGTGGACCGATCCTGCGGCTGGCCGACTGGGCGGGCCGCCTTGCCGCGGCGCTCGCCAAGATGGGCCACGACCTGATCGCGATGACGCAGACGGGGATCGGCGAGCTGCGGCTGGGTGCAACGGGAGGCTCCTCGACCATGCCGCAGAAGGCCAACCCGGTCGGGCCCTCGGCACTGGTGGCGCTGGCGGGACAGGTGCGCGCGCAGCACGCCGCACTGCACGCAGCCGCCAGCCCGCAGGGCCAGCGCGACGGCGCGGCGTGGTTCGGCGAATGGATCGCGCTGCCGCAACTCTGGCTCTCCGCGCTGGCCGCGCT
>NZ_JBKHAQ010000056.1:0-18343 GCF_046542825.1 Rhodosalinus sp.
GCGCGCGACTGGGAGGCGCAGGGCACGATCCCGAAAGAGCTTTGGCCCAGGGTGGCCGAACTGGGCCTCGCCGGCATCTACGTCAGCGAAGAGCACGGCGGCTCGGGCCTGACGCGGCTGGACGCGACGCTCGTTTTCGAGGCGCTGGCGATGGCCTGCCCGTCGGTGGGCTCCTTCCTGTCGATCCACAACATGTGCGGCGGCATGATCGACACCTTCGGCTCGGACGAGACCAGGGCGCGCTGGCTGCCGCCGCTCTGCTCGATGGAAAAGGTGTTCTCCTACTGCCTGACCGAGCCCGGCTCCGGCTCGGACGCAGCCGCCCTGCGCACTCGCGCGGAGCGGACGAACGAGGGCTATGTGCTCAACGGCACAAAGGCGTTCATCTCGGGCGGCGGCTATTCGGACGTCTACGTCGTGATGTGCCGCACGGGGGGCGAGGGGCCGAAGGGCATCTCGACCGTGATCGTCGAGGACGGGACGCCGGGCCTGTCCTTCGGCGGCCTCGAGGACAAGATGGGCTGGCGGTCCCAGCCCACCGCGCAGGTGCAGTTCGACGACTGCCGCATCCCGCACGACAACCTGATGGGCGAGGAAGGGCACGGCTTTTCCTACGCCATGGCGGGGCTCGACGGCGGGCGGCTGAACATCGCGGCAAGCGCGCTGGGCGGTGCGCAGGCCGCGCTCGACACGACGCTGGCCTACATGGGAGAGCGAAAGGCGTTCGGAAAGACGCTGGACCAGTTCCAGGCGCTGCAGTTCAAGCTTGCCGAGATGGAGGTGAAGCTGCAATCGGCGCGCACCTTCCTGCGGCAGGCGGCGTGGAAGCTCGACAACCGCGCGCCCGATGCGACCAAGTTCTGCGCGATGGCCAAGCTCTGCGTCACCGACGCGGCCTTCGAGGTGGCGAACGACTGCCTGCAACTGCACGGCGGCTACGGCTATCTTGCCGACTACGGGATCGAGAAGATCGTGCGCGACCTGCGCGTGCACCAGATCCTCGAAGGCACCAACGAGATCATGCGTCTGATCGTCAGCCGGCAGATGCTGGAGGCGCGCGGGTGAGCCAGGATATCCTGATCCGCAAGGAGGGGCGCGCGGGGCGCATCACGCTGAACCGGCCCAAGGCGCTCAACGCGCTGACATGGGACATGTGCCTGAAGATCGACGCGGCGCTGAAGGACTGGGCCGATGACGGCGACGTGGCGCTGGTGCTGATCGATGGCGCGGGCGAGCGTGCCTTCTGCGCCGGGGGCGACATCGCGGCGATGTATCGCACAGGCACCGCGGGCGATTACGACTTCGGCCGCCGCTTCTGGGCGGACGAATACCGCATGAACGCGCGGATGGCGGAGTTTTCGAAGCCGGTCGTCAGCTTCCTGCACGGGTTCACCATGGGTGGCGGCGTGGGCGTAGGCTGTCACGGGTCGCACCGTATCGTGGGGGAAAGCGCGAAACTCGCGATGCCGGAATGCGGCATCGGGCTGGTGCCGGACGTGGGCGGCTCGCTGATCCTGTCGCGGGCACCGGGGCGTCTGGGCGAATACCTCGGGATGACCGGCACGCGGATGGGACCGGGCGATGCGATCCACACGGGCTTCGCGGACCGCTACATGCCGGAAGAGGGCTGGCAGGCGCTGAAGGCAGAGCTTTGCCTGTCGGGCGATTGCGCGGCGGTGGAGCACGCCGCGGAAGCCCCGCCCGACAGCCCGCTTGCGGCGCGGCAGGCAGCGATCGACGCGCATTTCCACGGTGAGACACTGCGCGACATCCTGAGCAGCCTGCGCGCCGACGGGTCGGATTTCGCGCGCGAGACGCTGGAGGCGATGGCGAAGGGGTCGCCGCTGTCGATGGGCTGCGCGGTCGAGATGATCCGCCGGCTGCGCCCCCGGGCCACGATCCGCGATGCGCTGGCGCAGGAATACCGCTTCACCTTCCGCGCGATGGAGCATGGCGATTTCCTGGAAGGCATCCGCGCGGCGATCATCGACAAGGACCGGAGCCCGCGGTGGTCCCACGATCCGGACCATCTCGGGGAAGAGGACGTCGCGGCGATGCTTGCTCCGCTGGGTGACGACGCGCTGCACTTCGGGGAGGAGGGACAGGGATGAAGATCGGATTCATCGGCCTGGGCAACATGGGCGCGCCGATGGCGGCCAATCTGGTCAGGGCGGGGCACGATGTGGCGGGCTTCGACACCGCTGCCGTGCGCGTCGAGGGTGTCACCCTGTGCGCGACAGCGGCCGAGGCCGCGCGCGGCGCGGAGGTGGTGATCACCATGCTGCCCAACGGCGATATCCTGCGGAAGGTCGCGGCAGAAATCGTGCCGGCGATGGAGCCAGGCGCCGTCTTTCTCGACTGCTCGACGGTCGACGTGGACAGCGCGCGGGCGGTGGCCGAACAGGCGCAGGCGGCCGGCCTCTCGGCGCTTGACGCGCCGGTCTCCGGCGGCGTGGGCGGCGCAGAGGCGGGCACGCTGACCTTCATGGTGGGCGGCGACGCGGCCGGCTTCGACAAGGCCGGGCCGCTCTTCGACGCGATGGGGAAGAAGGCGGTGCACTGCGGCCCCTCGGGCAACGGGCAGGCGGCCAAGATCTGCAACAACATGATCCTGGGCGCCACGATGATCGTGACCTGCGAGGCCTTCGCGCTGGCCGACAAGCTGGGACTGTCGCGCGAGGCGATGTTCGACGTGGTCTCCACCTCCTCCGGCTCCAGTTGGTCGATGAACACCTACTGCCCCGCGCCGGGCGTCGGGCCGGCCTCGCCCGCCGACAATGGCTACAGGCCCGGCTTCGCCGCCGACCTGATGCTGAAGGACCTGCGGCTGGCGATGCAGGCCGCGGAGACGGCGGATGCCGACACGCCGATGGGCCGCGCGGCCTGTGACCTCTACGCGCGCTTCGTCGAGGAAGAGGACGGCGCGGGCCGCGATTTCTCGGCCATGCTGCCGCGGTTCGAGACGCGCGGGCGGGGCTGAGCGTTCACGGCATCGTGAAAGGCACATTTGCGGCAGATCAATGTCGTCGCATTCAACCCTTGGCATGTCTGCGTTCAAGGGCCGTTCGGCCCCCTTTGCACCGGAGGCACACATGTTCACGAAGAATGTCGGCACCATCGACCGCGTGCTGCGCGTCGTCGTCGGGCTCGCGCTGATCGCGGGCTTTTTCCTCGACACAGAGGCGGCCTATCGCTGGCTCTACCTGATCGGGATCGTCCCGCTGGCCACGGGCCTGCTGGGCACCTGCGGCCTTTACAAGGTCTTCGGCATCAACACCTGCGGCACGCGGTAACGCCTGTCCGCCGGCCAGCGTAACGGGCCGGCAGACCGCTGGCCTGTGCACCCCTCGGGGCGGCGTGTGCCGCTCCGGGCGACCTGTTCCTGCCACCCCTGCACGGAACAACCTGCACGGGACAACCTGCCCGTCAGGGCGCCGCGGCGCCCGGGATCCGTGTCAGTCGGGAAGCAGGTCGGGCACGATGGTCACGACATCGGGGAAGAACCACAGGATGGCAAGGCCCAGCACCTGGATCAGCACGAAGGGCAGCACGCCCTGGTAGATCTGTCCTGTCGTGATGCTGCGTGGCGCCACCCCCCTGAGGTAGAAGAGCGCAAAGCCGAAGGGCGGCGTCAGGAACGAGGTCTGCAGGTTCACGGCGATCATGATCGTCACCCATTTCGGATCGAAGCTGCCGCCGTAGATCACCGGGCCGACGATCGGGATCACGATGTAGATGATCTCGAGAAAGTCGAGCACGAAGCCCAGCAGGAAGAGCACGAGCATCACGACAAGGAAGACCTTGTACTCGCTGTCGAAGCTCTTGAGGAAATCCTGGATGTAGTGTTCGCCGCCGAAGGAGATCAGCACCAGGTTCAGCAGCTGCGAGCCGATCAGGATGGTGAAGACCATCGAGGTGACCTTGGCCGTCTCGCGCACGACCGGTGACAGCACGCCGCCCCGCCAGAGCACGAAGCAGGCGTAGAAAAGCCCGAAGATCGCGAAGAGATAGGCCGCCTGCGCCACGATGAAGGCGATCCAGGTTTCCGCGTTCGCCGTCTCCCTGCCCACGCGCAGGTCGAAGTTCACGCCCACGAGCAGCATGATGATCAGCGCGAAACTCGTCCAGATGATGATCCTGCCAGAACGATCCTCGTCCCGGAGCCTGCGGTAGGCGGCAAGCATGATCGCCCCGCCTGCGCCAAGCGCCGCGGCAGGCGTCGGGTTCGTGATGCCGCCGAGGATCGAGCCCAGGACCGCGACGATCAGCACGAGCGGCGGAAAGACCACCCGCAAAAGATCGTTCGTCGCGAGCCGCGCGACGGCGTGTCGCATCCCGTAGACCGCCAGCGCGATGGGTATCGCGAGCAACAGGAAAGTCACGCCCGGAGAGGTCGTCGGCGAGATCGCGATCACGTCGATCAGGATGGCAAGGCCGACGCCGAGCAGCCCGATGGCGATCGGCATCGGGTCGGCGGAGGGCGCGATGCCGCGTGCCGTGGTCAGCACCAGCGCGATCAGCAGAAAGCCCACGGCGATCCCGGTGCCGACGGGGGCGGCATCCGCGATGCGCTGCGCGCGCAACTCCGCAAGCTCGTCCTCGGTCAGCTCGACCGATTCCGCAACTCCGCCTTCGGCATCTATCAGGGCCTGCTGAATCACGGCGGCATCCCAGGCGTCCTGCCCGTGCACCTCGATCATGGCCTCCTGGCAGTCCTCGGACACGTTCGTTCGCAGCGAGGCCCCTGCCTCGCGCTCGGTGAAGCGTTCGACGCTCACGTCCTGGCTGCCGACAAGGCCGATCTGACCCGACAGGATCACCAGCGCGATCAACGCACCGGGCACCGCGGCGAACCAGGTCCAGCGTTCTGCGGGGGTCGTCGGCTCGCCGCCTGTTGCATCCCCCATCTCCACCGGCGGGGCCTTCGCGGGATTGAAGAGCGCGAAGCCGAAGGCGTAGGCGCCGTAGAGGACCGCCAGCAGGATGCCTGGCAGCAGCGCCGCCTGAAACAGCGTGCCCACCGAGACGACCGCCGGCTCGCCAAGTAGCGTCAGCGCGTCGCGGCAGCCCAGGCTCTGCGCGCGCTCCTCCTGCGCAGCGGCATAGAGGTCGCCCGCCAGCGTGCCCAGAAGCACGATCACGATCGAGGGCGGGATGATCTGCCCTAGCGTGCCCGAGGCGGCGATCACGCCCGTGGACAGCTGCGGCGAGTAGCCTGCGCGCAGCATCGTGGGCAGCGCGAGCAGGCCCATGGTGACCACAGTCGCACCGACGATGCCGGTCGAGGCCGCGAGGAAGGCGCCCACCACCACGATGGACACAGCAAGCCCGCCGGGCAGCGGGCCGAAGACGCGCGCCATGGTGGTCAGCAGTTCCTCGGCGATCCTCGAGCGTTCGAGCGTGATGCCCATCATCACGAACATCAGCACCGCGAGCAGCGTCTCGATCGACTGCCCCGCGAGCACCCGTTCGTTGATGCGGTTGACGATGAAGCTGATGTTGCGGTCGACGGCCGTTTCCCAGCCCTGGGGAAAGACCGGCACCTCGACCCTCGGTAGCTCGGGGTATCGGAAAACGGATATGTTGTCCTGCCGGACGCCCTGCTGGATCAGGTCGTTATAGGCCTGTGACCCGGTGTCGATCGCCTGATGGATCAACAGGCCCGCGCTGTCGAGCGCCGCGATGATCGCGAAGGAGATGACCCCGGCGCCCGCGATGGCGAAAGCCACCGGAAAGCCCGAAAGGATCCCGGCGAAGAGACAGAGAAAGACGATGATCAGGCCGATCTCGACGCCATCGAGTCCGAAAAGCATGTGTGTTCCCGCCCCTCAGCGTGATTCGAATACGTGCTCGGCGCTTTCCGGCATCGTCGGGTCCAGCCGGTCGCGGTCGAGGTATCTGCCCTCGCTCGCCTCGCCTTCGCGGAACTCCTGCCAGGATCGCCAGAACACCGCGACCGCCTGCAGGAACACGAGACCGGCGAAGGCCACCAAGAGCACCTTGAAGAGGAAGTAGGCGTTGAAGCCGTTGGGGCTGAAACCGATGGTCTCGACGTTCCACCGGAAGGCCCGGGCCTTCATCAGCAGGCGGTCCAGATCCTCTCCAGCCGAGGGCTTGGGCGTGATCAGGTGGCGCCACAGGAAGTACCAGCCGTACATCCAGACGACGATCGCCGTGGGAAGCATGAAGAAGACGGCGCCGAGCATGTCGACGACCTTCTTCGTGCGGAAGCGGGCGGTGGAGTAGAAAAGATCCACCCGCACATGCCCGTGCTGCACGAAGGTGTAGCTGACGCAGAGTGCGACGACCATCGCGTTGTAGAGCTTGAGTTCCTCGGACCACCAGGACACGTCGAAGGTCATTGCCTTGCCGAAGCCGAGCGTGATCTGCGAGGCTGCGAAGATCCGCTGCACGAAGACGATCACGATCTGCTGGATCACCATGATCAGCCCGGCCCAGGCAAAGAAACGACCGACCGCGTTGGCGAAGCTTTCCAGAGCGATGACCCCGCCCCACATGATCGAACTGCGCCAGATGCCCAGACCGGTCAGAACGATGACAGTGGTGAAGACGACGAAGAAGAACTCGACCGAGCCGCCGTAGTAGACGACCCGCATCACCGCCTCCGGGTTCGACCAGTCGAGCCAGAGTTGCGGATGCGTGACGGCATAGACGAGATTGTAGAACGCCATCCCGACGTTGGTGATCAGCCAGACAAGCGCGTCCAGAACCGCGCCGCCGGCCCCCGTGGTGTCAGCGTCTTCCATGATCGCAACCGATGTGGCCCGGGTTGGTCGGCACGCACCGGCGGCCTGGGCGCCGTGCTGCCGAAATCGAAGCGCCGCGCCCCCGCTGCACCGGGGGCGCGGCAAAGGCTTGGTCCAGGCTCAGAGACCCCGCACGCGGTTCCGCTGGGCGGTGAACACCTGCTCCGAGCGGCTGCTCCAGCCTGCCGAACTCTTCATCGATTCCATGAAGCTGTCGTAGCAGTCGGCATAGAGCGGGTCGTCCATGTTTTCCTGAACGACCTCCTCGGCCGCGCTTCCGAAGGCATCCCAGACGCTGTCGGGGAACTCGCGCAGCTGGACGCCCTCGGACTGCAGACGCTGAAGCGCAGCCGAGTTGTTGGCCATGAACAGCGACATGGTCCAGATGTTCGATGCGCGGGCGGTCTGTTCGATCGCGGCCTGCTGCGTCCGGCTCAGATCCTCCCAGACTTCGAGCGAGACGACGAGGTTCAGGTTCGGGCCCGGCTCGTGGAAGCCGGAAGGATAGTAGATCTTCGCGACCTCCTGGAAGCCCGCGGCCTCGTCCGCCCAGGGGCCGATCCACTCGGTCCCGTCGATCGCGCCGGAGGCGAGCGCCTGATAGACTTCCGCACCCGGCAGGTTCTGAACGCTTGCGCCCAGCTTGCCCAGCACCTGGCCGCCCTGCCCCGGCATCCGGAAACGCAGGCCCTCGAAGTCGCTGGGCGAGTTGATCTCCTTGCTGAACCAGCCGCCCGACTGCGGGCCGGTGTTCCCGGCCGGGAACGCCTTCAGGCCGAAGATCGAATAGAGCTCGTCCGCGAGCTCCTGGCCGCCGTCATGGTAGAACCAGTTATTGAATTCCTGGAACGTCATCCCGAAGGGGATCTGCGAGAAGAACGAGAGCGCCGGATGCTGGCCGAGGAAGTAGTAGTCCACACCGTGATACATGTCGGCCTGACCGGCAGAGACGGCATCGAACACCTCGAAGGCGCCCACGAGCTCGCCGCCCGCCTTGAGATCGACCGTGAGGCTGCCGTCGGTCAGCGCCGTGATCGAATCCGCGCAATACTGCGCGCTGTCGTGAACGCCGGCGAGGCCCCGACCCCAGGTCGTGACGAAGGTCAGCGTGCGGTTGCCCTGCGCGATCGCGGGCGCCGCAAGCGAACTGGCTGCCGCAGCCGTGCCGCCGACGGCAGAGGTGCGAAGAAAAGATCGACGATCCATTGTGACTGTGTCCTCCCATTGAGTGGATGGCCGCGCCTCTTTCGGATGCGGGCCGTCGAACCGTGGCGCGGACACTAGCCGCCGATCGGTCGCTTTGGAACACATTTTTTTCGGGTGTCGCAGCGGAAATCAAGCCAATTCCGGCCTGCGCTCGTCAGGCCGACAAAGGCCAGCGGGCAAGGGTCGCTGCGCTGCCGGTGGCACAGGCGAAAGAATGTGTCGCGAAGGGTGTCTTTTGCGACATTTTCTCCGGGATTTCCGGTTGACGGCCCGGCACGCACATGTATAGGTCGCCGCGAGTGGAAGGAGAGCGCCGGATGGCACCCGCAATCGTATCCTTGGACATGTGGCGCATGGGCCGGTAAGCCGGACACCCTCAGGGATCCCCATGCGCCCCCGATCGGATCGACGGGGGCTTTTTTGTGCGCGGCGCCGACCGCACCGATGCAACTGCCGAAGTGGAGTGACGGCATGACCAAGGCGATGACCGGAGCGAAGATGGTGGTCCAGGCACTGAGGGATCAGGGCGTGGACACGGTATTCGGATACCCGGGCGGCGCGGTGCTGCCGATCTACGACGAGCTTTTCCAGCAGAACGACATCCGCCACATCCTCGTCCGGCACGAACAGGGCGCGGTGCACGCCGCCGAAGGCTACGCGCGCTCCACCGGCAAGCCGGGCGTGGTGCTGGTCACCTCGGGCCCCGGCGCGACCAACTCCGTCACCGGGCTGACGGATGCGCTGATGGATTCCATCCCGATCGTGGTGCTGACGGGCCAGGTGCCCACGTTCCTGATCGGATCGGACGCCTTTCAGGAAGCGGACACCGTCGGCATCACGCGCGCCTGCACCAAGCACAACTGGCTGGTGAAGGATCCCGCGCGGCTTTCCGGAACGATCCACGAGGCGTTCCATGTCGCCACGAACGGCCGGCCCGGCCCGGTTCTGGTGGACATCCCCAAGGACGTGCAGTTCGCCACCGCCAGCTACACGCCACCCTCCAAGGCGAAGCTCGGTCACTATCAGCCGCAGGTGAAGGGCGACATCGAGGGGATCACCGATCTGGTCGCCGCGATCGAGCGCGCGGAGCGCCCGATCTTCTACACCGGCGGCGGCGTCATCAACGCCGGCCCCGCGGCCAGCCGGCTGCTGCGCGAGCTGGTCGAGGCCACCGGTTTTCCCATCACCTCGACGCTGATGGGACTGGGTGCCTACCCGGCGTCGGGCGCGAACTGGCTTGGGATGCTGGGGATGCACGGCCTCTACGAAGCCAACATGGCGATGCACGGCTGCGACCTGATGATCAACCTGGGCGCGCGCTTCGACGACCGGATCACGGGCCGCATCGACGCCTTCTCGCCGCAGTCGAAGAAGGCGCATGTCGATATCGACCCCTCCTCGATCAACAAGGTGGTCAAGACCGACTTTCCCATCGTGGGCGACATCGCCCATGTGCTCGAGGACATCCTCGCGGTCTGGAAGGCGCGCGGCGGCAAGGTGAACCGCGAGGCGGTGGCGAATTGGTGGGCACGGATCGAGGACTGGCGCAAGACCGACTGCCTTGCCTTCAAGCCCTCGGAACGGACGATCAAGCCCCAGCACGCGCTCACACGCCTGGAGGCGCTGACGAAGCATCGTGCGGACCGCTACATCTGCACCGAGGTGGGCCAGCACCAGATGTGGGCGGCGCAATACCTGGGCTTCGAGGCGCCCAACCTCTGGATGACCTCCGGCGGGCTCGGGACCATGGGCTACGGCTTCCCCGCCTCGATCGGCGTTCAGGTGGCACACCCGGACGCGCTGGTGATCAACGTGGCGGGCGAGGCATCCTGGCTGATGAACATGCAGGAGATGGGCACGGCGGTGCAGTATCGCCTGCCGGTCAAGCAGTTCATCCTCAACAACGAGCGGCTCGGCATGGTGCGCCAGTGGCAGGAGCTGCTGCACGGCGAACGCTATTCGCATTCCTGGTCCGAGGCGCTGCCCGATTTCGTCAAGCTCGCCGAGGCCTTCGGCTGCAAGGGCATCAGGTGCGACGACCCGGCCGATCTGGACGATGCCATCGCCGAGATGCTGGCCCACGACGGACCGGTGATCTTCGACTGCCTCGTCGAGAAGCACGAGAACTGCTTCCCGATGATCCCGTCGGGCAGGGCGCACAACGAGATGCTGCTGGGCGAGGCGGAGACGCAGGGTGCGATCGACGCGAAGGGATCGGTGCTGGTGTGAGACGCGGGCCGAGGGGGGCTGTCTGCCCCCCTCTTCGCCTGCGGCGAATTCACCCCCCGAGGGTATTTCCGGCAAGAGGAAGAACCGGGGCGCGGCAAGCCCGACGAAGCGCCGCGGCGGAAACGAGGGAAGCGAGCAGATGTCCGCACTGAAGATCAAGAAAGGGTCGAGCAAGCATTCGGCCTACAACCTGCGGCCCACTTTCTCTGACGTTCAGGAACGGCACACGCTGGCCGTGCTGGTGGACAACGAGCCCGGCGTACTGGCGCGGGTGATCGGGCTGTTCTCCGGGCGCGGCTACAACATCGAGAGCCTGACCGTGGCCGAGGTGGACCACACCGGCCACCTGAGCCGCATCACCATCGTCACCACCGGCACGCCGCAGGTGATCGAGCAGATCAAGGCGCAGCTGGGCCGGATCGTGCCGGTGCACGAGGTGCACGACCTGACCGTCGAGGGCCGCGCGGTGGAGCGGGAACTGGCGCTCTTCAAGGTCGCGGGCCAGGGCGAGAAGCGGGTCGAAGCGCTGCGCCTTGCCGACATCTTCCGCGCCAACGTGGTGGATTCGACCCTGGAGAGCTTCGTCTTCCAGATCACCGGCACGCCGGAGAAGATCGACGCCTTCGCCGAACTGATGCGGCCCCTGGGCCTGATCGAGATGGCGCGCACCGGCATCGCGGCGCTGTCGCGCGGGGCCGTGTGAGCACGCGGGTGTCGGCCCCGGAAAACTGAGGTCGCAAAGAGGCGCGCGCGCCGCCGCCCGATCCCTATCCTCGCGTCACCCTGCGAGGAGAGCGCCCATGCCCGCCGTCACCGACCTGTCCGCCGTGCGCCGCCCCGTCGCCGAGGCGCAGGGCCTGCCCAACGCGCATTACATCGACCCTGCGCTCCATGCCGAGGAACGCGAGGCGCTCTTGTTCTCGCAATGGGCGGGTCTTGCGGTGGCGGCCGACGTGCCGCAGCCGGGAGATGCGGTGCCGATCGACTTCATGGGCATGCCGCTCCTGCTGATCCGCGACCGGGCGGGCGCGGTGCGCGTCTTTCTCAACACCTGCCGTCACCGGGGCATGATCCTTGTGTCCGAGCCGCGGCGGATCGAGGGCGCGATCCGCTGCCCCTATCATTCGTGGTGCTACGCCACCGACGGGCGGCTGGTTTCAACCCCGCATGTGGGCGGGCCGGGCCGCAACACGCATGACGCGATCCGGCGCGACGAGCTGGGGCTGGTGGAGCTGCGCAGCGCGCTGCGCTTCGGGGTGGTCTGGGTCAACCTCTCGGGCGATGCGCCGCCCTTCGAGGCGGCGATGGCGAAGCTTCTGGCGCGCTGGGCGGAGTTCGACCGCGACTGGGTGCACGGCGGCGAGGACAGTCGCTGGGCCCTGTCGGTGCAGGCGAACTGGAAGCTGGCGGTGGAGAACTACTGCGAAAGCTATCACCTGCCATGGGTGCATCCGGGGCTCAACAGCTATTCGCGGCTGGAGGATCACTACAACATCGAGGCGCCGGGCCGCTTCTCGGGACAGGGGACGCGGGTCTATCGCCAGTTGCGCGGCGAGAGCGGCGAGGTCTTTCCCGACTTCCCCGGCCTTTCGCCCGCCTGGGAGACGGCGGCCGAGTATCTGGCGGTCTATCCCAACGTGCTCCTGGGCGTGCACCGCGACCATGCCTTTGCCATCCTGCTGATCCCTGAGGGGCCGGAGCGCACGCTGGAGCGTGTTCACCTGTTCTATCCCGAAGAGGGCACGGAGGCGGCGCTGCGCGCGAAGAACACCGCGCAGTGGCAGGAGGTCTTCGCCGAGGACATCTTCGTGGTCGAGGGGATGCAGCGCGGCCGGCATGCGGCGGGCTTCGACGGCGGGCGCTTCAGCCCGGCGATGGACGGGCCCACGCATTGCTTCCACGACTGGGCCGCAGGCCGCATCGAGGCATGGCGCGGGACGGCACGGGCCGCGGAGTGAGCGGGCTGGACGCTGCGCTGCGCGCCGCGCATGCGGCGGGCGACCGGGCGGCGCTGATCCGTCTCTACGCGCAGGCGGCAGAGCGCGCGCCGGACCCGGATGCCGCCGGCTTCTACCTGACCCATGCCTATGTCTTCGCGCTGGAAGCCGGCGCGCCGGAGGCCGCGGCGCTCCACGCCCGCCTCAAGGCCGAGGGGCGCGAGGCCTAGGCGGGCTCGCCTGCCGGCAGACCTGCCGCCCCTTCAGCCTTGAGCAGGCTGTAGAGATGCCATGAGGCGTGCCCCAGCAGCGGCAGCGCCACCAGCAGGCCAAGGAACCAGGGGACCAGCGCAACGAAGGTCACCACCGCGATCAGGATCGCCCAGCCCAGCATCGGCAGCGGATTCGCGGTCACCGTCTGGAAGCTGGTGATCATCGCGGTGACGAAATCCACCTCTCGATCCAGCAAGAGCGGCAGAGCGATCACCGTGATCGCGTAGAGCACCGTGGCGAACCCCGCGCCCACCAGGGTGCCCACCGCCAGCATCGCGATGCCGTTCGGCGTGAAATAGATCTCGTAGCTGGTCGAGACGTTGGTCATCGTCGACAGCCCCATGAAGAGGGCAAAGATCATGTGCGCGAGGAAGAACCAGAACAGGAAGACGATGATGATGATGGCCGACATCGACGGCATCTGACGCTTGCTCTGGCGCAGGACGACGCCGGCGACGCCGGGCCAGTCGAGCGGGCGGCCGGCCTCCAGCCGGCGGCTCACCTCGTAGATCCCGGTCGCGGCGAAGGGACCGATGAGCGGAAAGCCGATCGCCGCGAAGACCAGCCAGTAGGTCTGCCCGGTCCATTGCGTGATCAGCACCATCAGCCAGCCGGCAAGTACATAGGCCGCGGCGAAGCCCAGCCCGTATTGCGGGGCGCGCCTGAAATCCCTCCAGCCGCGGGCCAGCGCCTCGCGCAGCATGGTCGTGCTGACCCGCCCGAGGGGTGGCACTCCGAGCGGCGGCGTCTCCTCCTGCATCGGCCTCCCCTTCCCTGCGGCCTCCTGTCGCAATGAGAACAGGGGACGGGCGCGAAGATCAAGCGCCCTGCGGCGCTCACGCCTCGGCCTGCGCCTCGCTGCGGCTCTTGCCGGCTGCGTCCTGCGCCAGCACGGCGGCCATGAAACCGTCGAGATCGCCGTCGAGCACGCCCTTGGTATCCGAGGTCTCGTGATTGGTGCGCAGGTCCTTCACCATCTGGTAGGGCTGGAGGACGTAAGAGCGGATCTGGTTGCCCCAGCCGGCCTCGCCCTTGGCCTCGTGGCTGGCCTGGACCGCCTCGTTCCGGCGGTCGAGCTCCATCTGGTAGAGCCGCGATTTCAGCGCCTTCATGGCGATGTCGCGGTTCTGGTGCTGCGACTTTTCCGAACTGGTCACGACGATCCCGGTCGGGATATGCGTGATCCGCACCGCCGAGTCGGTGGTGTTGACGTGCTGGCCGCCCGCGCCGGAGCTGCGGAAGGTATCGACGCGGATGTCGCTCGGGTTCACCTCGATCTCGATGTTGTCGTCCACCACCGGATAGACCCAGACCGAGCTGAACGAGGTGTGCCGCCGGGCCGAACTGTCGTAGGGCGAAATGCGCACCAGGCGGTGAACACCCGACTCCGACTTCAGCCAGCCATAAGCGTTGGGGCCGCTGATCTTGTAGGTTGCGGACTTTATCCCCGCCTCTTCGCCCGGGTTCTCGGACGTGAGTTCGACCTTGTAGCCGCGCTTTTCGGCCCAGCGGACGTACATCCGCGCCAGCATCGCGGCCCAGTCGCAGCTTTCGGTTCCTCCGGCACCTGCATGGATTTCCAGATAGGTGTCGTTGCTGTCCGCCTCGCCGTCGAGCAGCGCCTCGAGTTCCCGGGCGCGCGCCGTCTGCGCAAGCTGCATCAGCGCGGCCTCGGCCTCTGACACGACATCGGCGTCGCCTTCGGCCTCGCCCATCTCGATCAGTTCGACGTTGTCGGAAAGCTGCTGGCCGATCTCCTCGACCGTGCGGATCTGGTCCACCAGCATCTGCCGTTCGCGCATCAGCTTCTGCGCGCGCTCGGGATCGTTCCACAGATCGGGATCCTCGACGCGCGCATCGAATTCCTCCAGCCGGTGGCGGGCGGTCTCCCACCCCATCCGCTGCCGCAGAAGCGCCAGAGATTTCTCGATTTCTTCCACCGCGTTCTGTGCCTCGGCACGCATGCGCAAACCCCGAAAGTCAGGAAAGTCCAGATGGGCTAGATATGCGAGCGGCGGCGCGCGGGCAAGGCGGCGCTCAGTAGAGGCCGCCCGAACTCATCGAGCCGAAGCTCGCGCGCGGGCCCACCACGGCCCTGCCGCCCGAGGATGTGGTGACCTCCCGCCCCCCCTCGCCGTCCGGGCGGATCATGTCGAAATCGCTGCCCATCGCGAAGCCGCCGTCGAACATCACGCCGAAGACCGGCTCTTCGCCCTCTCGGAAGTATTCCGCCACCACGTTGGGACCGGAGGCATCGTCGGGCAGGCGCGCGCCAGTGAAGCGGTCGATCTTGATGAAACGGCCGCCCTCGGGCACCTCGAACTCGCCGCCGCCGTATTTCTCGACCGCCTCCTGCATGAACTCGTTGAACACCGGCCCGCAGAATCCACCGCCCGAGGCGCCGCCGCCCAACGGCCGGGGCTGGTCGTAGCCGATGTAGCAGCCCGCCACGATATTCGAGGTGAAGCCCACGAACCAGACGTCGCGCGCTTCGTTGGTGGTGCCCGTCTTGCCCGCCGTGGGCACCGGCAGGTTGACGGTCCTGGCCGCTGTCCCGCGCTCGACCACGCCGGTCATCATCGAGGTGAGCTGATAGGCCGTTATCGCGTCCATCACGCGCCAGCGGTCCGACACGATGCGGGGCCCGTAGCCGGCGCTCAGCTCAGGCTCGGCGCAGTCCACGCAATCGCGCTCGTCATGGCGGTAGATGGTCTCGCCGTAGCGGTCCTGGATCCGGTCGACCAGCGTGGGCTCGACCCGTTCGCCGCCGTTGGCGAACATCGCGTAGGCAGCCACCATGCGGTAGAGCGTCGTCTCGTCCGAGCCCAGCGCGTTTGCCAGGTAGCGGCCCATGTCATCGTAGACGCCGAAGCGCTCGGCGTAACGCGCCACGGTGTCCATGCCCACCTCTTCCGCGAGTCGCACGGTCATCAGGTTCCGCGACTGCTCGATCCCGGTGCGCAGCGGCGTGGGACCGTAGAACTGGTTCGAGGCGTTGCGGGGGCGCCAGACGCCCTGCGGCGTGTCCACCTCGATGGGCGCATCCACCACGATGGTCGCAGGCGAATAGCCCGAATCGAGCGCCGCTGCAAAGACGAAGGGCTTCAGGGAAGAGCCGGGTTGCCGTTGCGCCTGCGTCGTGCGGTTGAAGACCGAGTCCTGGTAGGAAAAGCCCCCCTGCATGGCGATCACGCGGCCGGTGTTCACGTCCATCGCCATGAAGGCGCCCTGCACCTCGGGCACCTGCCGCAGCGTCCAGCGCACGAAGCTGTCGTCCTCGTCGCGCGTCATGCGCCGGACCAGGACCACGTCGCCGCGCTCGAAATTGTCGAAGAAGTCGCCGCGCAGCCAGCCGATGTCCTCGCGCGGGATCGCGATGGGCGCATCGCCGGAAAAGGGCACGCCCTCGATGCCGACCAGCAGGCGCTGCTCCTCGATCGACAGCACCACCGCAGGCAGCCATTCGCCGTCGAGCACGATGTCGCGCGGCACATCCGCCGAAGCCAGCGCCTCGCGCCAGGCGGATTCGTCGTCGAGCAGCGCGGGGTCGATGCGTTCGCCCGTGCCGCGCCACTGCCCGCGCTCGCGGTCGTAGTCCTCGAGCTTGCGGCGCAGCGCGATGGCCGCGACCTCCTGCATCTCCGGGTCGATGGTGGCGCGCACGGTCAAGCCGCCGGTAAAGAACTGCTCCTCGCCAAAATCGCGGGAAAGCTGGCGGCGGATCTCGTCGGTGGGATAGTCGCGCGGCGGCAGCTTCGCGCGGAAGCTGTCGAAGTCGCCGGCCATGACTGTGCGCAGCGGCATCTCGCGCTCGCGCTCCCATGTGGCGCGGTCAAGATAGCCGTTCTCGTACATCTCCCTCAGCACGAAGTTGCGCCGCGCCAGCAGCCGCTCGGCGTTGCGCACCGGGTGGTAGTCCGAAGGCGCCTTGGGCAGCGCGGCGAGCGTCGCCGCCTCGTGCGGGGCGAGTTCGCGCAGCGTCTTGTTGAAGAAGGTCTGCGCCGCGGACATCACGCCATAGGAATTCTGCCCGAGATAGATCTCGTTTAGATATAGCTCGAGAATATCCTCCTTCGACAGCGTTTGCTCCAGCCGGGTGGCAAGGATGATTTCCTTGATCTTGCGCTCGATCCGCCGGTCGCCTGAGAGCAGGAAGTTCTTCATCACCTGCTGCGTGATGGTCGAGGCCCCGCGCACCGACTCGCCGCGCGTCTGCACGGCCTCGTAGATGGCGACCGCGATGCCGCGGGCGTCGTAGCCGCCATGCCGGTAGAAGTTCTTGTCCTCGGCCGAGATGAAGGCGTGCTTGACGAGGTCCGGGATCTCTTCGGCAGGGGCGAAGAGACGGCGCTCGCGCGCGAATTCGTCCACGATCTCGCCCTCGACGGAATAGATGCGGCTGATCGTCGGCGGCTGGTACCGGGCGAGGCTTTCGTGGCTGGGCAGGTCGCGACCATAGACCCAGAATACGCCGCCGATCGACAGCGCCACCACCATCAGCCCCAGCGTTAGGAAACTGAAGATCGCCCCGAAGAAGGAAAGGATGAACCTGAGCAAGCTGCGCTCCCGCCTCTGTGGCCGCCTTGTTATACCCGCGCGGCGCAGCGGTCAAAAGCGCGCGCACATCATCCCCGATATGTGACCGCCACACGCCGGCGCAAATGACCACGGCGACGGGCGGCGGATCACCGCCGCCGCAGCGCCGCCTGCGCCGCGTCCTCCGCTGCCCAGGCCGTGAGCCCGTCACGCACGCCCTCCGCCAGCCGCGCCCGCCACGCCGGATCCTCGAGGTTCATCAGATCCTCCGGCGTTGACAGGAATCCCGCCTCCAGCAGGACAGAGGGGATGTCGGCCGCCTTGAGCACGGAAAAACCCGCGGAGCGCAGCGGGCGCGAGTTGACGTGCCCCGTGGCCGTCCGGATGCTGTCCACGAGCTTGCGGGCGAGCGCATCGGCGCGCGGCTGAGTCTCGAGCCGGGCAAGGTCCATCAGCACGTTGGCCACCACGTCATCCGTGCCGGTCAGGTCGAGGCCGGCCAGCAGGTCGGCGCGGTTGTGCCGTTCGGCCAGCGCGGCAGAGGCCGCATCAGAGGCGCTGGCCGACAGGGTGTAGACCGTCGCGCCATGCGCCACGCCGGATGCCAGCGAATCGGCATGCAGCGAGATGAAGATGTCCGCCTCGACCTGGCGCGCGATGGCGACGCGCCGCTCAAGCGAGACGAAGACATCCGCCTCGCGCGTGAGCGCCACCTCGAAGCCCGCGCGCAGCAGCACCTCGCGCAGCTCGCGCGCGAAGGTCAGCATCAGGCGCGCCTCGTTCACGTCGCCCGCCTCGGCGCCTGGGTCGATGCCGCCGTGCCCGGGGTCGAGCACCACCCGCAGCGGCCGGTCCTCGCCGGAACTGCGCCGCGCGGCCTCCACCGCGGCGGGCTCCGGCAGATCCCAGCGCGGGTCGCGCGGCGCGCCTGCAGTCGCGTCGAACGCCTCCCGTGTGACGGGCTCCAGATAGACGGCAAGGCTGGCCCGTCCGGTCAGGTCGCTGACCGACAGCCCCGCCTCGGCCACGCCCAGCGGGCGGTCGAGGTCGGCCACCAGCCGCGACCAGCCTTCGCGGAAGGCACCGAAGCGCACGTCGGCGAGGCCGGGGGCCGCGAAGGCTTTCGGCGAAAGGGCGCTCCAGTCCACCTCGCGGAAGTCGAGCACAAGCCGGTCGGGATCGGAGAGGGTAAAAACGCGCCAGGGCACGCCCTGCGTCAGCTCAAGGGTGAGGATCACGCCCTCGCCCCGGGCCTCCGCGCCGCTCGCCTCCGGCAGGGCGCGCGCCAGCCCGCCCTGCGGCTGTGCCGCAGCCGCCCCCGCGAAAAGCGCGAGTGCCAGCGCCAGTGTCGCCATCCATCGCATCTCGTCAGCCCTGCCCGGCCCCGTTTGGCAA
>NZ_JBKHAQ010000176.1:0-3377 GCF_046542825.1 Rhodosalinus sp.
TCGCTGTCCACCAGCGCCTTGGGGCAGCCGAGAGAGACCATGCCTATGGTGGGCTGTCCGGGACGGCGTGTCTCCGTCAGCGCGGGCGCGGCGCGGTCGGGGCGCAGGTCGGGCGGGTTCGCTGTCATGGCCGGCATATAGGCCTCCGGGGGCAGGACGCACAAGGCGCGGCGCAAGGCGCTTGCAAGCGCCTTGGCCAAGCGGTTTCCAAACCGCTTGGCCGGCGCGGCAGCCGACGGCCTGCACACTGCCCGCGATGTCGTGGACGGGGCGCCCCGGCGTGTTCGACGAAGGGGTGGCCGGGCGCGCGCTTCGAATGGCCCTGCGCGACGGTCCACTGCGGCCCGCGCATCTCCTGTCGCTGCACGCCGTGCAGGCGCTGCCGCTGACGGCGCTTCGGCTCGACCGGCGTCGCGCCGGGGCGCTGCCCCTCGCCCGGGCGCGTGCGCTCGACGCCACGTTCACGCGCGCCGGCTTCGTGCAGGCGCTGACGGGGCTGCCGCCGAACCGGGCATGACCGCCCCGCGGGGCGACAGGACGCTCGGCCAGGTCCCGTAGAGGGCCGCGCACGCCACCTCGCAACCGGCCCGTCGGTGTTCATCTGCACCCCGGGGTTCCTCCGGGGGGCGGTCGCGGATCGCGGCAACGAGGGCCTTTGCATCCGGCACGCACGGAGGGGCCGCGCCCGACGCGCGATCGCCGCGACGTCCGGGACCATTCAGCGCTCAGTCCCCACGCCGCGCCTCGCTGCTGCGCGGCATTCCGTCCCCCGAAGCGGTGTTGGTGCCCATCGCGTGCCCGGGCAGCGCGGTCAGACGCGCCACGCTTGCGCCCCGCGGAAGCTGCGCAGGCTGGGACAGGCGGGGCCCGTCACACCCTCAGCGCCGCCTGTCCCGCCGCGCGCTCATCGGCTGGAAGGCCACGCCGACATGCGCCTCGCAATAGGGCTTGCCGGGCTGCACGGGCAGGCCGCAGAACCAGAAGTCCGCAGTGGACGGGTCGCCCACGGGCCACTTGCAGGTCCGCTCGGTCAGTTCCATCAGCGTGAGCTTGCGCGCCTTCTTCTCGACCTCGCTGACCTTGGCCAGCGCCTCGGGGCTGACCTCGTTCGCCGATGGCTGCGGCGGCAGCGGCTGGCCGGCCGGCACGATCACGCGGCGGGCGGGTGCCGTCGGCTCCTCGGGCGCGGGCGCGGCCTGTTCGGCGACGACGGTCTCCGCCTGCGCCGGGGCAGGCTCCGGCGCAGGCTCCGGGTCGGGAGCCGCGCGTGCCTCGCCCCGGAGCGCAGGCTCGGCCGCCGGTTCCTCCGGCGGGGGGGCGGCGGCCGGACCGGACGCTGCCGCGCCCCGGTTCGACAGCCCCAGGCGGTGGACCTTGCCGATGACCGCGTTGCGTGTCACGCCGCCCAGTTCCTTGGCGATCTGCGAGGCCGACTGCCCCTCGCTCCACATCTTCTTCAACAACTCGACGCGCTCGTCGGTCCAGGACATGCGGCTTCCTATCTGCTTGCGTGAGACCCGCCTGTCGCGGGCCTTGTGCGGCACGCCGCAGGGGCGCCCGCATGGACATTCCGGGAGTGCCTATTCTATGCACTCGGCCCGGGGTTACAAGGCCGCGAGACGCGGCGACAGGAGGCAGGCGATGGCGACGCGCAGCGGGACGGAAACGGGGCCTGGGCTGCAGGCGATGGGCGTGCGCCGCTTCGGGCGCGTCAACTGGCTGGGGCTCTGGACCCTGATCGAACGCGAGGTGATGCGCTTCGTCGCGGTCTGGACCCAGACGCTGCTGGCGCCGCTGGTGACCGCCGGGCTTTTCGTCGCGATCTTCACGCTGGCCATCGGCCCGCGGCGGGGCGAGGTCATGGGCGTGGATTTCACCAGCTTCATCGCGCCGGGCATCCTGATGATGATGGTGATCCAGAACGCCTTTGCCAATTCGTCCTCCTCGATCATGGTCTCGAAGGTGCAGGGCAACATCGTCGACACGCTGATGCCGCCGCTCTCGGCGGGCGAACTGGTGATCGGCTACCTTGCCGGGGCCGTGGCGCGGGGGCTTGTCGTGGCCCTGGCGATCGGGCTCGGCATCTACCTCGTTCTCGGGATCGGCACGGCGCATCCGCTCTGGACGCTGGTCTTCGTGCTTCTGGGGGCGGCCTTCCTCGGCGGGCTGGGAATGATCGCGGGCATCTTCGCGCAGAAGTTCGATCAGATGGCGGCGATCACGAATTTCGTCATCACCCCGCTCAGCTTTCTCTCCGGCACCTTCTATTCTACCGAGGCGCTGCCCGATGCCCTGTGGTGGGTGACCCACGCGAACCCGGTATTCTACCTCATCGACGGCGCGCGCTACGGCGTGCTCGGCATCTCGGACAGCTCGCCCTGGCTGGCGCTGGTCGTCTGCCTCGCATCGACCGCGGCGGTCGGGCTGGCCTGCTGGGCGCTCGTCCGGCAGGGGACGCGGCTGAAGGCATGACCGCCTGCGGGACCGCGCCGCGCCCGCCGCGATGCCCGCAAACCCCCGCAGACCCCGCGGCCGGGAGGGCAACGGGCAGCCCCCCGAAGGCAGGGCAATCGCGTTTGACTCACGGAATGGCCAGACCATTGAGAATGCTCCGTAAGTAGTCGTCGCTCCAACCCGCTTTCTTGAGCTTGATGGAGAGCGAGCCCTTCGACGTGTCTCGTCTGACAACGTCGAGTGCGCGGCGACGCAGGACAGCAAGGTTGCCCGGGCCGTTGTCCTTTCGGTTGCGCGCGGCGTCCTCTCGGAACGACACGTCGAGTTGCCAGTGCAGGGCGTTCTCGATGGCCCAGTGGTCGCGGACTGTTGACAGCAGGACGTCGGGCGCAGGCATCCAGGACAGAGCGAAGAACCGGGTTTCAGAGGTCACCCTGCCGTCCGTTTCCCGGGTCGCCCCGATCCGGCCGAACCCCTTGAGGTCCGGAAATTCATGTTAATCTCCCAATGCCTTGGCCGAAACCACGATGGCTTTGCGGGTCTCCTTGCGGCCATGGCCGGTGTCCTCGGTCACCGCTTCGGGATGGGCTGCCTCGAGCCCGGTGAAACAGCCGCGGGCGTCGGACAGAAGCGACTCCTGATTGGCTTTCAGAGCGAGGCACCAGTTACCGCCGCCCGCGTTGATGGCTGCAACCGTACGGCGATTGCAGTGCAGGGCATCCCCGGTGACCACCTTGCCCCGGAGCGCAACCAGCCCCTGAGCCTCGATCGCCGCATCGAGCTCCATGCCCCGGTCGGCGGGCCTTGCAGTTACCCACAAAGTCGTGCGGCGAATTGAGTCCACCCACGAGACTTGGCCTTGCCGGCGTCGATACGATCATGATTCGTCATGTGGCACCGAATGGATCGAGGTGCGGGCATGG
>NZ_JBKHAQ010000177.1:0-3373 GCF_046542825.1 Rhodosalinus sp.
TGTTGGTGGCCATGCCCACCGCGATGCCGCCCGCGCCGTTGACCAGCATGTTGGGAAAGCGCGCGGGCAGGACGGTGGGCTCGCGCTGCTTGCCGTCGTAGTTGTCCTGGAAATCGACCGTTTCCTTGTCGATGTCGGCAAGAAGATAGTCGGCCGCCTTGGCCATGCGCACCTCGGTGTAGCGCATCGCCGCCGGGTTGTCGCCGTCCATCGAGCCGAAGTTGCCCTGCCCGTCCAAGAGCGGCAGCGACATCGAGAAGTCCTGCGCCATGCGCACGAGCGCGTCGTAGATGGCCGAGTCGCCGTGCGGGTGATACTGGCCCATCACGTCGCCGATCGGCCGCGCGGACTTGCGATAGGGCTTGTCGTAGGTGTTCCCCGTCTCGGACATTGCATAAAGAATGCGCCGATGCACGGGTTTCAGCCCGTCGCGCAGATCGGGGATCGCGCGGCTGACGATCACGCTCATCGCGTAATCGAGGTAGGAGGCGCGCATCTCGTCGGCGATCGACACGCTTGGCCCATCATAGGGCGCGGACGGAATTTCCGAAGAGTCCTCAGGGGGTTCGGGGGTATCGCTCACGTTGGGCCTGCTCGTCCGCCGCGGCCTCTGCGCCGCCTTTGTCCCTCTATAGCACCCCCGCTCCGGGCCGCGCAACGCCGCCCCGGGCGGGCTGTCAGCAGCCGTGGCCACCGGCTGCTAGAACGCTGTTTTTATTGCAAATTAATCTGACTCCCGCATCATGGCGACCCGTCGAGACAGACCGAGAGGCGATCATGACCGAGAGCGAGACCGAACTGATGCTCAAGGGCTACGGCCTGACCACCGCGGAACTCTTCTACCGGATGCCGGACTACCGGAACGTGCTCAACACCTTCGTCTGGCAGGATTACGACCTTGCCCCGGATCACCCGAAGCTCTTCGGGTTCATCGAGTTCTGGCAGGACGAGATCGAGGGGCCGCTGCATTCGGTCCGCTTCACCCACCGCAAGATGATCTCGCCCGGCGAATGGCGCAGCGTGGTGGGCGAGTTCACGATGCACTGAGACTGGCGGCGCGGCCGCCCTGTGGACCGTCCGCGCCTCAGAGCCTGTAGAGCTGGCCGAACTTGTCCTCGAGATAGGCCAGCAGCGGGATCTCCGAGGGCGCCTCGCCCGTCGCGGCCTCGATCAGGTCGCGCGGCTCCATCAGCCCGCCGTGGCGTTGCAGCTTCTCGCGCAGCCAGCCTGTGGCGGGCGACGGGTCGCCCTGCGCCAGCGCCGCGTCGAGGTCCGGCAGGTCACGCCGCATCGCCGCGTGCAGACAGCCGGCATAGAGATTGCCCAGCGTGTAGGTCGGGAAGTAGCCGAACAGCCCGACGGACCAGTGCACATCCTGCAGGAACCCGTCCGAGGGGCGCTTGGGCGCATAGCCGAAATCGGCGGCGAAGCGGTCGTTCCACGCCGCCTCCAGATCGCTCACGGTCAGGTCGCCCGCCACCAGCGCGCGCTCCAGGTCGAAGCGCATGAGGATGTGCAGGTTGTATTGCAGCTCGTCCGATTCGGTGCGGATGAAGCCGCGGTGCACGCGGTTCACGACCGCGTGGAACGCGTCTTCGTCCGCGATACCGATATCGCCGAAGACATCGCGCATCCGCCCGAAGAGCCAGCCGGTGAAGGCCCGCGAGCGGCCCAGCTGGTTCTCGTACAGCCGGCTCTGGCTCTCGTGCACGCCCATCGAGGCACCCTGCCCCACCGGGGTCAGCAGATAGGCCGCGTCGATGTTCTGTTCGTAGGTGGCGTGCCCGACCTCGTGGATCGTGGAATAAAGGCAGTTGAAGGGATCGGCCGGGTCCGTGCGGGTGGTGATCCGCACGTCGAGGCCCGAGCCCGCGCTGAAGGGATGCACCGCCGTGTCGATCCGGCCCCGGCTCAGGTCGTAGCCGAAGGCCTGGGCCAGTTCGCGCGCCAGCGCGTGCTGCGCCGCTTCGTCAAAGTGGCCCTTGAGCGGCTCGGGCGCGGGGCGCTCAAGCACCGCCCCGCGCAACTCCGTCAGCCGCGGACGCAGCGCGCCGAACATCGCCTCGATCTCCGCCGCGGTTGTGCCGGGCTCGTAGTCCTGCAGGAGCGCATCGTAAAGGTCGCCGCCCGCCGCCAGTGCCGCGCCCTCTTCGCGCCGGAGCGCCACGACCTCGGCCAGCACGGGCACGAAGGCCCCCGGGTCTTCGCTGCGCCGCGCCTCGGCCCAGACGCCCTGTGCCCGGCTTGTCACACGGGCAAGCTCTGCGGCAAGCCGCGCGGGCACCTTCACGGCACGCTCGTGCTGGCGCCGGATGAGCCTGAGTTGCGCCTGCCCGGCCGCATCGGGCGCCCGTGCCTCGGCCAGCCATTCGGCCACGCGGGGATCGGTGCGGCGGGCGTGCAGCACAGCCTCCAGCGCCGCCATCTCCTCGGCCCGCTGCGGTGCCGCTCCACGCGGCATCACCGTCTCCTGGTCCCATCCCAGGCGCCCGGCGACCTGCGCCAGCGCCTGCGTCTCGCGCGCATGCGTCATGAGGTCGTCGAAAGCGGTCATCGGGCGGCCCTCAGCGATTGCGGCAGCGGATAGAGCGCGCGGAACCGCGCCTGCAGCACCAGCACCCACAAAACGACGGCCCCGAACTGGTGCACGATCGCCAGATGCCAGGGCGCGGCATAAATCACCGTGGCGATCCCCAGCACCAGCTGCACGAACAGCATCGCCAGCACCGCGTTGAAGGCGAAGCGCGTCGCCGGGTTGGCCGAGCGACGCGCGACCCACCACGCGACAAGCCCCAGCAGCACCAGCGCATAGCCCGCCATGCGATGCATGAACTGCACCAGCCCCGCATCCTCGAAGAAGTTGCGCCAGACGGGGTCGAGCTGCAGCGGATAGGGCGGCAGGAATTCGCCCCCCATCAGCGGCCAATCGGTGAAATTGCGGCCCGCGTCGATGCCGGCCACCAGCGCGCCCAGCAGGATCTGCACGAAGGCAAGCCCGATCAGCGCGCTGCCCCAGCCCGCCAGCCGCCCCTCGCGCTGGCGGCGCGCCTGCATCAGCTCGCGGCTCTCGCGGCCAAGACGGAAGACATACCAGGCGATGAGCCCCAGGATCACGAAGGCAAGGCCCAGGTGCGTGGCCAGACGATAGCTCGCCACGTCCAGCATCGTGCCCTCGAGACCGGAGGACACCATCCACCAGCCGATGGCGCCCTGCAGCCCGCCGAGAACGCCCAGGAAGAAGAGCCGCCCGGTCCAGCCCGGCGGCATCCTGCGCGTGACGAGAAAGCCCAGAAAGCCCACCGCCCAGACCAGGCCGATGACGCGGCCAAGCTGCCGGTGACCCCATTCCCACCAGTAGATCACCTTGAACTCG
>NZ_JBKHAQ010000178.1:0-3370 GCF_046542825.1 Rhodosalinus sp.
GGCGCCGCGGGCGGTGCCACGGCCGACAGCAGCGCCCGCGCGGCGGCCAGCGGGGCGAACGACTCTCCGCGGGGACAGACCCCGTCGCAACCGACCCGCGAGGTCGTGGTGAAGCGCGGCGGCTTCTTCCCGGCGCTTCTGGGCGGCATCCTTGCCGCGATCCTGGGCTTCGCGGCTGCGCGCTATGTGGTGCCCGAGGGCTGGCCCTTTCCCGGCGCGGCCACCCCCGGTTTTCAGGAAACCACGCGGGCCGCGCTTTCCGAACAGGCGGCCGAGATCGCGGTGCTGCGCGAGGAGATCGCAGCGGCCGAGCCCGACCTGTCGCCCGTGGAGGAGCAAATCGGCGCGCTCGACGGGCAATTGTCCGAGGTGACGGCGCGGCTTGACGATCTCTCGGACACCCTCGACGGGGGCCTGTCGGAAACCGAGGAGCGGTTGACCGGGCTCGAGGAGCGGCTCACCGAGCTCGAGAAGCGCCCGATGGAGGCGGCGCTCTCGCAGGAGGCCATCGACGCCTACGAGCAGGAGCTTCAGGCGCTGATGGATCAGGTCGCCGCGCAGCGGGAAGAGGTCGAATCGATCGCCAGCGAGGCGACGGCTCGCGAACGGGAGGCGGCAGAGGCCGCGCGCCGGGCCGAGGCCCTGTCGGCGCTGGCACAGGTCACCACGGCGATCGACGCGGGAGAGCCCTACGCCGACGCGCTGGCCGATCTGTCGGAGGCCCTGGAGCAGCCGGTGCCCGAGGGGCTGGAGGCGGGAGCGCAGGACGGCGTTCCGACCCGCGCCGAGCTCGACTCCGGGTTCGCCCCGGCGGCGCGGGCCGCTCTGGCGGCCGCGCGCGATGCCGACGCCCCGCCGGCGGATCCCGCGGACCGCTTCGGCGCCTTTCTGCGCGAGCAACTGGGCGCGCGCTCCGTCGCGCCGCGCGACGGGGACGATGCCGATGCAATCCTGTCGCGCGCCCAAGCCGCCCTGCAGCGCGGCGAGCTGGGCGCGGCTCTGGACGAGCTTGCGGCCCTCCCCGACACGGCGCAGGCCGAACTGTCCGAATGGACGCGTGCCGCACAGGCCCGACACGCCGCGGTGCAGGCGGCCGCCCGGCTCGACGAAATGCTCAACGAAGAATAGGAAACCCCTTTCATGCTCTGGTCCCTGATCAAGATCCTGTTCTTCGTCGCGGTCGTCGCCGGCCTGGCTTATGGCGCGCTCTGGCTGATGGAGGCGCAGGGCGGCGTGCAGATCGTCGTCGCGCAGACCGAATACACGCTGGGCCCGCTGGAATCGGCCATCGCGCTTCTGGTGTTGCTTGTCGCGCTCTGGCTGATCCTCAAGCTCGTCTCGCTGCTGGTGGCCACCCTGCGCTTCATCAACGGCGACGACACGGCGCTCAGCCGCTATTTCGACCGCAACCGCGAGCGCAAGGGCCTGAAGGAACTGACCGCTTCGCTCAACGCGCTGGCCGCTGGCGACGGCAGGACAGCGATGGTCGAGGCGAAGAAGGCCGGAAAGCACCTGAACCGCCCCGAACTGACCAACCTGATCGCCGCGCAGGCGGCCGAGGCCGCGGGCGACCACAAGACCGCCGAGGAAGTCTATCGCCGGCTGGTCGAGGACGACCGCACCCGCTTTGTCGGTGTGCGGGGCCTGATGAAGCAGAAGCTGGCAGAAGGCGACACCGAGACGGCGCTGGAACTGGCCAAGCGCGCCTTCGCACTCAGGCCGAAGCACGAAGAGACGCAGGATGTGCTGCTCAAGCTGCAGGCCGGTGCACACGACTGGCAGGGCGCGCGCAAGACGCTCTCTGCCAAGCTGAAGCAGGGCAAGCTGCCGCGCGACGTGCACAAGCGGCGCGATGCGGTTCTGGCGGTGTCGGAAGCGAAGGACGTGATCGACGAGGGCAAGGACATCCGCGCCCGCGAGGCCGCGATCGAGGCCAACCGCCTGTCGCCCGACCTGATCCCGGCAGCCGTGATGGCGGCCAGGAGCTACACGGAGCAGGGCAAGCAGAAGAACGCAGAGCGAATCGTTATCAAGGCCTGGGGCGCGCAGCCGCATCCCGAGCTCGCCGCAGCCTATGCCGCGATCCACCCCGACGAATCGCCGCAGGCCCGGCTGAAGCGCTTCCAGACGCTGGTGAAGGCAAATCCCGACCACCGCGAATCCAGGCTCGTGCTGGCGGAGCTGCACATCGCGGCAGAGGAGTTCCCGCAGGCGCGCCGCGCGCTGGGCACCCTTGTCGAGAGCGACCCGGACGTGCGTGTGCTGACCACCATGGCCGCGATCGAGCGGGGCGAGGGCGCCTCGGACGCGGTGGTGCAGGGCTGGCTCGCCCGCGCGGTGACCGCGCCCCGCGGCCCGCAGTGGGTCTGCGCGAACTGCAACGCGATCCATGCCGAATGGACCCCGATCTGCAACAACTGCGGGGCCTTCGACACGCTTGCCTGGGTGCGCCCGCAGGCACAGGAGGTCACGTCTCCGGCAGGGGCGGCGATGCTGCCGCTTGTCGTTGCCTCCGGCGCGCCGGTCTCGCAGGAGGCAAGCGCGGCGGACGAGCCGGCGCAGGACCGGACAGAGGCCGAGCACGACTCCTCGGACGACACCGCGGAAACGCCTGTGTCCGACGCGCCAGAGAAACGCGCAAGCTGACCACGGCGGCCAAGAATGCGCTTTCGCCGCGCGGCAACCGATGCTAAAGGCGCCTGCGGGCCGCAGTAGCTCAGCTGGTAGAGCAACGCATTCGTAATGCGTGGGTCGGGGGTTCGAGTCCCTTCTGCGGCACCAGCCACCCAGGTTAACAATCGTTTTCGGAAGACTCTTGGTGTCGCGGGATCCCTTGGCCTCCCGCAACGCTTCCTTCGTCTGCACCCCGCGCGAAGCGGCTGCAAGCACGGCGCCAACGGGGGGCGTTCCAGTCTTGCGCAGAGGTTGACGGCGCGCGAGGCGGGGCTTGCCGGTCATGGACCGGCGTTTCGCGTTCATTCGACTGCTCTTCGCGCGCGAGATCACCGGCTCCGATCCGCAGAGCGGAAGTTCCTCGCCTTGTGCGCCGCCTGTCCCGAAGCTGTCGGCAATGCCGCGGGGTATGACGCCGCGGGGTTTGACGGGGCCGCTCAGGGATTCTTCAGCCTTTTCGCACTAGCCCTGACAGCGACGATGTCGGCGCGCATCGAGGGTCTGGATTGCGCGCGCGGCCTTCGCTAAGCTTCCGCCAACATCGGGGGATGTCGAAAAAATGTGGCGATTTGCTTTAGCTCTGGGGCTTTGTGCCCTGCCGTCCGTGGGTCTTGCCGATGCCAGCCGCACGGTGGCCGGCACCTGGACGCTGGAACGCGGCACTTCTGAGACCGACTACCGGCTCGCCTCGCGCGGC
>NZ_JBKHAQ010000057.1:0-18171 GCF_046542825.1 Rhodosalinus sp.
CGGCCGCGGCGCGCACGTCGTCGGGCGTGCCCACCTGCCGCGTCGCGGCCTGCCGGTCGATGCGGCGGATCATGCCGGAGAGCGCCTTGCCGGCGCCGATCTCCCAGTATTCGGTGACGCCCTGCGCGGCCATGAACTCCACGCTCTCGCGCCAGCGCACGGCGCCGGTGACCTGCTCGACCAGCCACAGGCGGATGCGCTCGGGGTCGGCCACCGCCTCGGCCCGGACGTTGGCCACCAGCGGCACCGCTGGCGCCTCGAGCCGCACCTCGTTGAGCGCGGCCTTCATCTCCTCCGCGGCCGGCTGCATCAGCGGCGAATGGAACGGAGCGGAGACAGGCAGCAGCACCGCGCGCTTCGCGCCGCGGCCCCTGGCGATCTCGACGGCGCGCTCGACCGCGCCCCTGTGGCCCGAGACGACCACCTGTTGCGGATCGTTGTCGTTGGCCGCGGCGCAGACCTCGCCCTGCGCGGCCTCCGCCGCCACCTCGCGCGCGTCGGTGAGGCCGAGACCCAGCAGCGCGGCCATCGCGCCCTCGCCCACCGGGACCGCGCGCTGCATCGCCTCGCCCCGCAGCCGCAGGAGCCGCGCGGCATCGCCCACGGTCAGGGCGCCCGCGGCGGCCAGCGCGGAGTATTCTCCAAGGGAATGGCCGGCGACGAAGGCCGCCGCGCCGATCCGCACGCCCTCTGCCTCCAGCGCGCTCATCGCCGCGAGCGAGGTGGCCATCAGCGCAGGCTGCGCGTTGCGCGTCAGGGTGAGCGTGTCCTGGTCACCCTCCCAGATCAGCGCGCTCAGCTTCTCGCCCAGCGCCGCGTCGACCTCGTCGAAGACTGCACGCGCCGCCGGGTAGACTTCTGCCAGGGTGCGGCCCATGCCGACGGTCTGGGCGCCCTGACCGGGAAAGACGAAAGCGCGGCTCATCGGACCCCCATGCCTTTGCTGTCGGGGTCAGATACAGGGCCGGCATGGACCATGCAACCTGACCGCGCCGGACCGTCAGAAAGGGTCGACCCGGCCGGCGGGCATCAGCGCCGGCGGCGCGGCCGGACGCAGGCCAGCAGGGTGAGCCCGGCGAGCGCAAGAAAGACCGTGAGACCGGCTTTCATCACCAGCACGTCAGCGCCCAGGTTCGACCCAGGCAGCAGCCACAGCCCGACTGCGGCCCCGAAGAGCGCGCCGCCGTTGAGCGACACGATCGCCTTCAGGAGCCAACCTGCGGATTCGATGGCGGTACGGTCATGCGTTTCTATCAAGGCCATGGGGCCACTCCCGGTCTGGACTCGCTCGCCGCGACCGTTGCGGGACAATTCGCCGAAAATTGGGCACGACAGCGGCGGGCATCCGGCGCGTCAGCCAGGCCGTTGCGCCGTTGCGCTGCCCGCCGGCGGGCTTGCGCTGAAGGCTCAGGCGTGTATACGGCGGCCTTCCTTCCGCGCCACCGATGCACTGGCGCAGTCTCTCGTGGGCCGGGGCGGAAGGTGAGATGGCCGGCCCTTTGAAATGCGCCCGAACAGAAACGGAGCGACCATGCCGCTTTACGAGCATGTCTTCATCGCGCGGCAGGACCTGTCCAACGCGCAGGCCGAAGGGCTGATCGAGCACTTCGGCAGCATCCTGTCCGACAACGGCGGAACGCTGGTCGGCAGCGAATACTGGGGCGTCAAGACGATGGCCTACAAGATCAACAAGAACCGCAAGGGGCATTACGCCTACCTGCGCACCGACGCGCCCGCGCCCGCCGTGCAGGAAATGGAGCGCCTGATGCGACTGCACGACGACGTCATGCGCGTCCTGACCATCAAGGTCGACCAGCACGACGAGGGCCCGTCCATCCAGATGCAGAAGCGCGATGAGCGCGACCGCGACCGCGACCGCCGCTGAGACAAGGAGTATAACCCATGGCTGCAAAACCGTTTTTTCGCCGTCGCAAGGTCTGCCCCTTCTCCGGCGACAATGCTCCCCGGATCGACTACAAGGACACCAAGCTGCTGCAGCGCTACATCTCGGAGCGCGGCAAGATCGTGCCCTCGCGGATCACCGCGGTGTCGTCCAAGAAGCAGCGCGAACTGGCCCGTGCGATCAAGCGCGCGCGCTTCCTCGCGCTTCTGCCCTACGCCGTGAAGTGAGGCCCGACCGATGCAAGTGATCCTGTTGGAACGCGTGGCCAAGCTTGGCCAGATGGGCGAGGTGGTCGAGGTCAAGCCCGGCTTCGCCCGCAATTACCTGCTGCCGCAGGGCAAGGCGCTCAGCGCCTCGAAGGCGAACATCGCAGCCTTCGAGGGGCGCAAGGCCGAGCTTGAGGCGCGCAACCTCGAAACCCGCAAGGAAGCGGAAGCGCTGGCGAAAAAGCTGGACGGCGAGCGCTTCGTGGTGATTCGCCAGGCCTCGGACGGGGGCGCGCTTTACGGCTCCGTCACCACCCGCGATGCCGCCGACGCCGCGAAGGAAGCGGGCGTGACACTCGACCGCAAGCAGGTGCAGATCGAGCGCCCGATCAAGGAGCTGGGCCTGCACAAGGTGACCGTCCGCCTGCACCCCGAGGTCGAGGCCGAGATCACGCTGAACGTCGCACGCTCGATGGAAGAGGCCGAGCTTCAGGCCGCCGGCAAGACCATTCAGGAGGCCGCGGCCGAAGAGGAAGCGCAGGCGGAATTCGAGATCTCGGAACTCTTCGAGGACATCGGCGCCGCGCAGCTCGACGACGACGAGACGAGTCCGCGCCCTGCCGCGTCGGAAGTTGGCTCCGGCGAAGAAGACGAGGCGCGCGGCAACTGAACCGCGCCGGGCCGCGCGGAATCGTCCGCGCGGCCAGCTCATGGCGGCTCATCCCGCGTTCGCGGAATAGTGCCGGTTGCCCGCCGGATCGGCGGCGAATCGCAACCCAAGATTGAGCGGCCCGCGCCAGCGAATCGAAATCGTTGCATTGCCCTGCGCGCGCAGGCATCCTGCGTTGACCGAAGCCCGTTCGTTAACCGTGGCGTCGGCGCACCGAAGGCTGTCCCGCTCAAGGGAACCATTCCCTTCGGCTGCGCCTCCATATCAGAAGACCGAGAACGACAGAATGATCGAGATCGACATCGAAGTTGGACGCAGGATCCGGGAGCGCCGGACCACGTTGGGAATGAGTCAGACCGAACTGGGGCGGCTCGCGGGCGTGAAGTTCCAGCAGATCCAGAAATATGAAACCGGCGCGAACCGTGTCAGCGCGTCGCGGCTCTATACCATCGCTGCCGCTCTCGGCGTGCCCGTGAGCCACTTCTTCGAACGCGTTCCCGCGGGCGATGCGCCTCTGCCGTCCGGGCCCGGCGAGGAGCTGTTGCAGGACGCCCGCGCCGTACGGCTGGTGCGCAACTACATGCGGCTGCCGGACGATCAGAAAAAGGTCGTGCTCGACATGGTGATGTCCATGTCCAAGCGCATCGAGGAAAGCCAAGAGGCTGCGGTGGAGACCTGAACCGTGCGGTGCGAGCGGATCGCGCAGGGAAAGCCGAGATGAACGTACTGGACCTGGGGCAGCTGCCCCCGAACGATCAGCCTTTCGACAAGTTTCTTGTGCAACTCTGCGACCGGCTGGGCTTCGACTATGCCGCCTATGCCGGCATGAACCCGATCCAGGGCTCGATCCACGGTTACGTCACCTATCCCGATGCCTGGAAGAAGCACTACGTCGCGCGCAGCTTTCAGAACATCGACCCGACCCTGACCATGGCCGGCCGCAGCATCGCCCCTGTGGACTGGCGGCGCCTCGAGCGCGACACCCGGTTCGATCGGGTGTTCCGCGACGCGGGCGACTTCGGCATCGCGGACCGGGGGATGACCGTGCCGGTGCGCGGCCCTTTCGGCGAGATCGGCATGCTCAGCGTCACGCGCGACTGCACGCTGCAGGAATGGGAGATGCTGACGCGCGAGGTGATCGGCGATCTGCAATCTGCCGCGGTTCACCTGCACGACACCGTAATGCGCTCTGACGTCCTGTCCCGGACGCTGCGCCATCCTGCCCTCTCCGCGCGCGAAGTCGAGATCCTGCAGTGGACCGCGGCGGGAAAGTCGCAGCAGGACGTCGGTGACATCCTCTCGATCTCATCGCGGACGGTCGAGGTGCACCTGCGCTCGGCCCGCTCCAAGCTTTGCGCGCTGACCACCGCTCAGGCGGTGGGCCGCGCCATCGGCCTCGGCCTGATCACGCCGCTCTGAGAACAGCGCCCCGCGCGCCCGGCGGCAATTGACGCTCGCGCCAGTCACCAATCCGTGATAGAGGGCCGAACGGAGGGTCGGCCCTTCGTCCGGTGCGCGCCCCCTCATTCCCGACAGCAATCCGCGCCCCCGGCATGAAGCTCCCCCCTACGGGATTCCCCCAATAGTGCTGCACCGCCGGGCTTGCATAATCGGCCTCGGCATCAGCAGCCACGTACTTTGGGGGAAGACAGAATGATTTTCGTGATCGATGCTCTGAACGCGCACCGCTTCGGCCATCTGCTGGACGAGATGTTTCGACTGCGCAAGCGGGTCTTTGCGGACCGCCTTGGCTGGGACGTGCAGTGTACGGCCGACGGGCGGGAAATCGACGATTTCGACCGGCTCGACCCGGCCTATATCCTCGGGCTCGACGATGCGGGGAACGTTGTTGCCTGCGTCCGCGCGCTGCAGACGACCGGGCCGCACATGCTGACGGATGTCTTCCGGGCGATCCTCGACGGCGAACCGCCGCTGCGCAGTCCGCATGTCTGGGAATCGACCCGCTTCTGCGTCGACACGCAGCGCCTCGCGCGGGGGACGTCCAGCCACTCGGTCTCCTACGCGACCTGCGAACTGATGATCGGCGCGCTGGAATACGCGATGCGGTCGGGGATCGCCGACATCGTGACCGTGATCGACCCGGTGATGGACCGCGTGCTGAAACGGTCCGACTGCGCGCCCTACGACTATCTGGGCAAACCCACGCCGATGGGGAAAGTCTCGGCGCTGGCAGCCCTTCTGGACTGCACCGAAGAGCGTGTGGACCGCGTGCGCGCCTTCGCCGGAATCCACCACGACGTGCACCTGAGCGATGAGCAGGCGCTCGCGCTTGCGCCGGCCCCGGCCGGAACAGCAGACGGCGCCGGAACAACAGAGGACGCCGGAACAACAAAGGACGGGGACGCTTATCCCCGCGACACCACCGCCGAGCAGAAAGGATCGCGCAGCATGACCATTGCTTCCCGCAACACCCGCGTCACAGAGAGCACTCCGCCCGCCACGCGCGCCGATCTGCGCGACTATTGCCGCGCGCAGATACGCGCTGCACGCTCCGCGAAGGAACTCGACGACGCGCTTGCACTCGCCGAGATGCTTCTGGGCCGGGCCGAAGACAACGCGGACAGGTTCGACCGGGCGGCCGGCTGACCGCCGTCGAAAAGGGACTGCCGCCGCCCGACAGGGACGGCGGCAGCCATGCTCATTCGTCTTCGAGCGCCTCGACGGCGGCCTGCAACTCGTCCTTGCCGACTTCCGTCTCGCTGACGTCGGCCAGTTCGAAGATGTAGTCCACGACCTTGTCCTCGAAGATCGGCGCGCGCAACTGCTGCTGCATCTGAGGGTTCTGCTGCACGAACTCGAAGAACTGCCGCTCCTGCCCCGGATACTGCCGGGCCTGCTGCATCACCGCCTGCGTCATTTCCGAATCCGAGACCTTGACCTCGGCGCGGCTGCCGATCTCGGCCAGCAGCAGGCCCAGCTTGACGCGGCGCTCGGCCAGCTTGACGTGCTCCTCGGTCGGTTCGATCTCGGGGTGGTCGTGCCCCTTCACGTCCGGGTTGTCCTCGTGCCAGAGCTGGTGCGCGATCTGCTTCGCCTCGGCATCCACAAGCGTCGGGGGCAGCGGGAACTCCACCAGTTCGTCGAGCTTGTCGAGCAGCCGGCGCTTGGCGACCTGCCGGGCGGCGCCGTTGTATTCCGCCTCGAGCCGCTCGCGGATCTGGTTCTTGAGCGCCTCGAGATCCTCGGCGCCGTATTTCTTGGCCAGTTCGTCATCGACCTCGGCCGGCTTGGGTGCCTTCACGGCCTTGACGGTGACGTCGAACGTCGTCTCCTTCCCGGCCAGATGCTCGGCGCCGTAATCTTCGGGGAAGGTGACCTTCACCTCCTTCTCATCGCCCGCCCTGACGCCCTTGAGCTGCTCCTCGAAGCCGGGGATGAAGCTCTCGGACCCGAGAGTCAGCGGATAATCCTCTGCCGCGCCGCCCTCGAAGGGCTCACCGTCGAGCTTGCCGACGAAGTCGATCACGACCTGGTCGCCGTCCTGCGCCTCTGCGCCCTCTTCGCGGTCCTCGAAGTCCTGCGCGTTCTCGGCCAGGCTCTGCAGGGCCTCGTCCACCGCCGCCTCGTCGGCCTTGACCACCATCCGCTCCAGCGAGATCGATGACAGGTCCACCTCGGGCACCTCTGGCAGCGCCTCGTAGGTCAGTTCGACCTGCACGTCGTCGCCGGCTTTCCAGTCCTCGCCCTTCATCTTCACTTCGGGCTGCATCGCCGGGCGGTCGCCGGTCTGCTCGAAATGCTCCGACATGGCGTTGTCGACGCTTTCCTGCACGGCCTCTCCCAGCAGGCGCTCGCCGAACTGCTTCTTGAGCAGCGCCATGGGCACCTTGCCCTTGCGGAAGCCCTTCATCTCGATCTCGGGCTGCGCCTCGGCGAGCTTCTCGTTCACCTTCTCGTCGAGTTCCGCCGCGGTGACGGTGATCTCATAGCTGCGCTTCAGCCCTTCGTTCAGGGTCTCGGTGACCTGCATCATGCCCTCATGTCGGAACGGCCCCCGTCCTCTGGGAGCACTCGCAAAATTAGCCGCCCTTCTAGAAAGGGCGCCGCAGCCATGCAAGCCGAAACGCCAGGTGCCCGGCAGGTGCGATCCGCGCGCCGCCGGACACCCGGGACGAGATCGCCCTAGAGAACCTCGTCCTCGTCGCTTTCGTGGCTCACGGAAGACACCTGCCGGGCGAGATAGAGTTGATCCCCGAGCATCTCCAGCAGGTCGAACTGTTCCTCGACGAAATCGATGTGCTCCTCCTCGTCCTTGAGGATGCGCATGAAAAGCTCGAAAGTGCCCAGATCCCCTGCTTCGCGGCACTCGTCGGCGGCCTTGGCGTAATAGCTCTGCGCCTCGCGCTCCATCTCCAGCTGGGTCTGGAAGATCTTGCGCACGCTGTCGGGGCTGTCGATATCGCCCAGCGTCTGCATGTCGGCCTTGCCATCGAGGAACAGGAGGCGGGTCAGGAACGAATTGGCGTGTTCGCGCTCCTCTTCGACTTCCTCGCGCATCCGCGCGGCAAGCCGGTCGATGCCCCAGTCGTCGAGTTTCCGCTCCTGGTACATGTAGGTGTTGATCGTCGTCAACTCCATCGTCAGCGCGCGCTGAAGATGCTTGAGCGACACGTCGGGCCCTTTCATCTGTCGTCCTCCTTGAGGTTCGGGATTGTCTTTTGACAAGCGGGCAACGCGGGCGGGAAAGTGGCGGTTCCGGGCACCGGGCGCGGCGCGCTGGCGCAAACGGCCACACCATCGGGATATCGCGCGCGGCGGACTCCCAGGATCGCCAAGTCGAACGCCTGAACCGAAGAGATATCCCGGATATCTGCGCGGCTGACGTCGATGAAACGCCGTGCCGGTTTACCGGGACAGCCCCCTGTGCAGCGTCGGCACGTCCAGCGCCGCGAAGCCGTAATGCCGCAGCCAGCGCAGGTCGCTCTCGAAGAACGCCCGCAGGTCGGGAATGCCGTATTTCAGCATGGCGATCCGGTCGATCCCCATGCCGAAGGCGAAGCCCTGCCAGGCGGCGGGGTCGATGTTGCCGGCCATCAGCACCTTGGGATGGACCATGCCGGAGCCAAGGATTTCCAGCCAGTCGTCGCCCTCGCCCACCTTGAGCGTGCCGCCTTCCCAGGAACAGCGGATATCGACCTCTGCCGAGGGTTCGGTGAAGGGGAAATGCGAGGCGCGGAAGCGCAGCTCGACCTCGTCCACCTCGAAAAAGGCCTTCACGAATTCCTCCAGCACCCATTTCAGGTTGGCCATCGAGATGTCGCGGTCGATGGCCAGCCCCTCGACCTGGTGGAACATCGGCGTGTGCGTCTGGTCGTAGTCCGCGCGATAGACACGGCCGGGGCAGATCACCCGCAGGGGCGCGCCCGCCATCTCCATCGCGCGGATCTGCACGGGCGAGGTATGGGTGCGCAGCACATGGGGCGGGCGCGTGTCGTCCTGCGCGCGGGCCATGTAGAAGGTGTCCATCTCCGCCCGTGCGGGATGGTGCCCGGGGATGTTGAGCGCGTCGAAGTTGTGCCAGTCGCTTTCCACCTGCGGCCCCTCGGCCACGGAGAAGCCCATGTCGGCGAAGATTGCCGTGACCTCCTCGGTCACCTGGCTGATGGGGTGGACGGTGCCCACCCGCTGCGGCCGCGCGGGCAGGGTCACGTCCAGCCACTCGGTGCGCAGCCGTTCCTCCAGCGCGGCATCGGCGAGGGCGGCGCGCTTCGCGGCGATGGCCGCGTTGATCTCGTCCTTGAGCGCGTTGAGGCGCGGGCCGGCCTCCTGCCGCTCTTCCGGGGTCATGCGGCCCAGCTCGCGCATCTGCGCGCTGATCTCGCCCTTCTTGCCGAGTGCGGCCACGCGCACCGCCTCGAGCGCGGAGTCGTCGTCCGCCTCCGCCACCGCCCGAAGCCATTTTCCGCGAAGATCGTCCATGTCCGCACCCCTTGCCAGCGCCGCGCCGGTGCTAGCCTGCGCGCCGAAAGAGCGCAAGCGCGGGGCACGACACAGGGGGGGCTGCCGGACCGGGCGGCAGCGCGACGGTGACGCTCATCATCGGCCACGGCTACGGCTTCGGCGCGGGCGCACAGACCGGAACAGGCCCCGCGCGCAGCAGAGACGGGCCCCCTGGCGCCGACACCAGTCGCCGCGCTCGTGCCGGAGGACGCACCAGAGGGCGCACGGAAACGAAAAGGGCCGCCCAAGGCGGCCCTTCGCCAGGGTGAGCCGCTTGCGGCTCAGGCCGCGAGCGCACCCTTCGCCTTTTCGACGATGGCGCCGAAGGCCTGCGGCTCGCGCACGGCCAGATCGGCCAGCACCTTGCGGTCCACCTCGATGCCGGCCTTGTTCAGACCGTCGATGAAGCGCGAGTAGGTCAGCGCCTCGTCGTGCGCGCGCACAGCCGCGTTGATCCGCTGGATCCACAGCGCGCGGAAATTGCGCTTGCGCGCCTTCCGGTCGCGGGTGGCATACTGGTTGGCCTTGTCGACCGCCTGGCGGGCAACCTTGAAGGTGCTCTTGCGCCGGCCGTAATAGCCCTTTGCGGCCTTCAGGACCTTCTTGTGGCGCGCGTGGGTGACGGTTCCGCCTTTGACTCGGGACATGGATCAGCGCTCCTCAGCGAGAATAGGGCATCATCGGCTTGACGATCGACTCGTCCGCCTTCGACATCACGGCGGTGCCGCGGGCGTTGCGGATGAACTTGTTCGTCCGCTTGATCATCCCGTGGCGCTTGCCGGCCTGCTGGAACTTGACCCGGCCCTTGGCCGTCACCTTGAACCGCTTCTTGCAGCTCGACTTGGTCTTGAGCTTCGGCATTTCCGTCTCCTGATGGGTCGGTAGGGCGCGCGCCTCGGCATGCCGTCCGGGCCGGGCGCGCGATGTGAAGCCGCGCCTATAGGCGATCCCGCGACGGGTGACAAGAGGCCGGGTCAGGGCAGGACGCGGCCAATGACCCCGATGATGGTCTCGGGGATCTCCGTCAGTGTGTAGCCACCGGGCTTCGAGGTCACGGCCCAGATCACCAGCCCACCCGCCACGAGCACGGCAAAGGCGGCCACGCGGGGGGCGCGGCCCTCGGAATAGGCCGAAACCATCGCAGGGATCGCGAAGACCGCAAGCGTCAGACCGATGACCAGTGCCGTATCGGCATCCATGAGCCCGCCCCATTTTTAGAGGCAGGTTACTCCGGGTCGGTGGCCCAGATCAAACGTTCGTCGCAGGGCGCCACGCGCAGGATGTTCGTGGTGCCCGGCACGTTGAAGGGCACGCCCGCCGTGACCACGATCTGATCGCGCTCCGTGGCGTAGCCCTCGACCCGGGCGGCGCGCGCCGCGTTCACCACCGCCTGCTTGAAGCGGGTCAGCTCGCCGGTCATCACGCAATGGGTGCCCCAGAGCAGCGCAAGCCGCCGCGCCACGCCGCGCAGGTTGGTCATGGCGATGATCGGCACGCGCGGACGCTCCCGCGCGACCAGCGCGGCAGTGTTGCCCGACTGGGTGAAACAGGCGATCGCCTTGATCTCGGTCGTCTCGGCGATCTCGCGCGCCGCGGCGACGATGCCGTCGGCCACGCTCTCGCGCCTGGCCACGCGCGACGCCTCGAGAATCTCGGTATAGGTCGGGTCGTTCTCGACCTCGCGGGCGACCGCGTCCATCGTGGTCACCGCCTCTACCGGGTATTGACCCGCCGCGCTTTCTGCCGAGAGCATGATGGCATCCGCGCCCTCGTAGATGGCGGTGGCCACGTCCGAGACCTCGGCGCGGGTGGGCATCGGGCTCTCGATCATGCTTTCCAGCATCTGCGTGGCCACGATCACGGGCTTCGCGGCTGCGCGGCACTTGCGCACGATCCGCTTCTGGATGGGCGGCACGTTCTGCACCGGCAGTTCGACCCCGAGGTCGCCGCGGGCGACCATGATGCCGTCGGACACAGCGATGATCTCGTCGATGCGCCGCACCGCCGTGGGCTTCTCGATCTTCGAGAGCACGGCGGCACGGCCGCCGACCAGCTCGCGCGCCTCGGCCACGTCCTCGGGGCGTTGCACGAAGGACAGCGCCAGCCAGTCCACGCCCAGCGCGCAGGCAAACTCCAGATCCTCGCGGTCCTTGTCCGACAGGGCGGCCAGCGGCAGTTCCACGTCGGGCACGTTGACGCCCTTGCGGTTGGACACGGTGCCGCCGGTGACGACCGTGCACTCCGCGAAATCCGCGCCGCAGTCCTCGACCCGCAGCCGCACCTTGCCGTCATCGACCAGAAGCTCTGCTCCGGGCGCGAGGGCCGCGAAGATCTCCGGGTGCGGCAGTCGGACGCGGTGGCTGTCGCCCTCGGCCTCGTCGAGGTCGAGGCGAAAGCGCGCGCCCTCCTCCAGCTCCACGGCGCCGGTGCCGAAGGTGCCCACGCGCAGCTTCGGCCCCTGCAGGTCGGCCAGGATGCCGATGGGACTGTCGAGCTCGGTCTCGATCGCGCGGATGATCGCGTGCCGCGCCGCGATCTCCTCGTGCGTGCCGTGGCTCATGTTCAGGCGGAAGACATCGGCGCCCGCAGCGAAGAGCGCGCGAATCGTCTCCCGGTCGCTTGACGCCGGGCCGAGGGTGGCCACGATCTTGACGTTGCGCATCCGGCGCATCCCGGCTCCTCCGCTCGATACCTTGCCCGCCCCCGATTACGGGCAATTCCCTTCCGCCCGCAACCCGCGTATGTCATGCCGCGCCACGGTGACACGGACATGACCTATCATCCCTACCATATCGTTGGCGCCGCACGCCCCGCACGCTGGCTCGTGACCTGCGACCATGCGTCCAACCTGGTGCCCGATGATGTCAACGGCGGCACTCTGGGATTGCCGGAGGCGGAGATGGACCGCCATATCGCCTATGACGTGGGTGCCGCGGGCCTCGCGCGGGCGCTGGCCGAACGGCTGGATGCGCCGGCGATCCTGTCGAACTTCTCGCGCCTCGTGATCGACCCCAACCGGGGCGAGGACGACCCGACGCTGCTGATGAAGCTGTATGACGGGACGATCATTCCGGGAAACCGCCACGCGGATGCCGCGGAAGTCGAACGGCGGCTCAATGCCCACTACCGTCCCTATCACGCCGCGCTCGCCGATCTCGCCGCACGGCGCGACGATACGGTGATCCTGTCCATCCACTCCTTCACGCCGCAACTGCGGGGCCGCGAGCCGCGGCCCTGGCACCTGGGCGTGCTGCACGGGCATGACGCGCGCCTCGCCGATCCGCTGATCGCGCGGCTGGAGTCAGAGCCCGACCTCTGCGTGGGCCGGAACCAGCCCTACGGCGGGCACCTGCCCGGCGACGCGATCTCGCGGCACGCGCTTGCGGAGGGGCGCCTCAACGTGCTGGTCGAACTACGCAACGACCTGATCGGCACCGAGGCGGAGCAGGCCGCATGGGCCGACCGCCTGGCGCCGCCGCTGGAGGCGGCGCTGGCGGACACCGGCCTCTGACCGACGCTTGAACAGGGCGCGCGCACGCGCCACTCTTGGGGAAAGAGGAGGCCAGAGATGGACGACCAGACCCGCATCGAACTCGAGGCCGCGGCCTTCCGCCGGCTGCGTCGGCACCTTATGGAGGACCGGCCCGACGTGCAGAACATCGATCTGATGAACCTGGCCGGGTTCTGCCGCAACTGCCTGTCGCGCTGGTATCAGGAGGCCGCTGCCGAACGCGACATCGAGATGGGCAAGGAAGAGGCGCGCGAGGTCTTCTACGGAATGCCCTACGACCAGTGGAAAGCGCAGAACCAGACCGGCGCGAGCGATGCCCAGAAGGCCGCTTTCGAGACGAGCTTCGCGGAGAACGTGGGCAAGCGCGACTGACTCCGCCGCGCAAGACCGCGCCGCGGTTCCCCCGGAGCGTCTTGAGGCGCGCGGTGATCGCCCGCGGGGCGCGGCGGGAGCCATCGCTCGCGAAAACGGTCCCTGACTGTCGCCTCGTTCTTTCCGTCGCCTTGCCCGGCTGTCAGGGAAGCGTGAACGCGCTCAGCCGCCGCGCGCGGCGCGATACCAGGCCACCAGCGCGGCGCGCTCTTCGGGCTCCATCCACGTCAGGTTGCCGGGCGGCATCGCGTGGCTCACCCCGGCCTGCAGGTAGATGTCGCGCGCGTGGCGCGCGATGTCTGCTGGCGTCTCCAGCACCACGCCCTTGGGCGGCCAGTGCAGGCCGGCCCAGACCGGCTCGCGCGCGTGGCACATCGAGCAGCGCCCCAGCACCGCCGCTTCCGCCTCTGAGAAACCCGCTGCGGCGATCATCCCGGCCTCGGCCGCTGTGGGATCGCGGTCGACTGCCTGAAGCGCCTGCTCGCCCCGCATCGGCGCGGTCGAGAGCCAGGCGATCAGCAGGAAGATCACGGCCGTGGCAGCCCAGGTCCAGTTCGGGTGGCCCTTCCGCGCGTGCATCGTGTTGAAGTAGTGCCGGATCGTCACGCCCATCAGGAACACCAGCGCCGCGATGAGCCAGGCCCATTCGGTGCCGAAGGCCAGCGGGTAATGGTTCGACAGCATCAGGAAGATCACCGGCAGGGTGAGATAGTTGTTGTGGGTCGAGCGCAGCTTGGCGATCTGCCCGTATTTCGGCTCCGGCGTGCGCCCGGCCTTGAGGTCGGCCACCACGATCCGCTGATTGGGCATGATCACGAGAAAGACGTTGGCCGTCATGATCGTCGCGGTGAAGGCGCCCAGGTGCAGTAGCGCGGCCCGCCCGGTAAAGATCTGGTTGAGCGTCCAGGACATCACCAGGATCAGCCCGAAGAGGATCAGCATCAGCAGCGTGGGCCGGTCCCCCAGCCGCGACTTGCACAGCGCGTCGTAGATCACCCAGCCCACCGCGATCGAGCCCGCCGAGAGCGCGATCGCCTGCCAGATCGCCAGATCGGCTTTCGACGGGTCGATCAGGTAGAGCTCGGCCCCCGCCCAGTAGAGCACCGCCAGCAGTGCCGCACCGGACAGCCAGGTCGCGTAGCTTTCCCATTTGAACCAGGTCAGGTGCTCGGGCATCCGCTGGGGCGCGACGGCATATTTCTGGACGTGGTAGAATCCCCCGCCGTGCACCTGCCACTCTTCGCCGGTCACACCGCGCGGCATCCCGGTCGCCCGCGTGAGTCCCAGGTCGAGCGCGATGAAATAGAACGACGTGCCGATCCAGGCCATCGCGGTGATGACATGCAGCCAGCGAAGCGCAAAGCCCGCCCAGTCCCAGAGAATGGCAAAGTCCAGCATCTGCTGCCCCGGTCGATGAGTCCCATCGGCATAGCCCTGCCAGGCTGCAGAGGAAAGGGCCGGGCCGCACGGCGGCATCCCCTGGGCGACGTGGCAGGAACGAGTGCCGCCCGTTGCATCCGCAGACCACGTTCGAGCAGCGAACCCGAAGGCGCCGGCGTGTGCCCGCGACAGGACGATACGCGCTTTCGGAGCCGTGGCGATGCGCTATCACCTTCCTGTCATGTCAGATCCCTAGGGGCGGTGGTCATGCCAGAGGCCGTGCTTTCCGAAATCACCCGCATCTTCCTGCGCATCGGCGTGCTCGGCTTCGGCGGGCCGGCGGCGCAGATCTCGCTCATGCACCGCGAACTGGTGGAAGAGCGCGGCTGGCTCTCGGAAGAGGAATACCTGCGCGCGCTGGGCTTCTGCATGGTGCTGCCGGGGCCGGAGGCGATGCAGCTTGCCACCTATGCCGGCTGGCGTCTCCGGGGCGTGCCGGGGGGCCTGATCGCGGGCGGGCTTTTCGTGGCGCCGGGGGCGCTGGCGATCGGGCTGCTGGCGGCGGGATACATCGCCTTCGGCGAGGTGCCTCTGGTGCAGGCCGTCTTCGCCGGGATCCAGGCGGCGGTCGTGGCGATCGTGCTGCAGGCGCTCCTGCGACTGGGCCGGAAGGCGCTGCGCGGCCCTGCGGACTGGGCTGTGGCGGCGCTGTCCTTCGCGGCGATCTTCGTGCTCGGGCTGCCGTTTCCCGCGATTCTCGCCGCTGCCGCGCTCTGGGGCGCCTGGGCCGCGCGCAACGCGCCCGCCGGCCCGGCCCCGCCGCCGGCAGAGCGGCCGCGCACGCTGGCGACCGTCGCGCTCTGGGGCGCACTCTGGGCCGCGCCGCTGGTGCCGCTGTGGGCGGCCGGCGCGGCCTTCCTGACGGAGCTCGCGCTTTTCTTCGGCTGGCTCGCGCTGGTCACCTTCGGCGGGGCCTACGCCGTGCTCGCCTACATGACGCAGGCCGTCGTGGGCGAATTCGGCTGGCTGACGACGGCGCAGATGATCGACGCGCTGGGGCTGGCCGAGACGACGCCCGGCCCCCTGATCCTGGTGACGCAGTTCGTGGGGCACCTGGCCGGTCACGCGCAGGGCGGCTGGGCGCTGGGTCTTCTCGCGGGCCTCATCGTGGTCTGGATGACCTTCGTGCCCTGCTTTCTCTGGATCTTCGCGGGGGCGCCTTACGTCGAGGCGCTGGCGGCACGGCCCAGGCTTCAGGGCGCGCTCAAGGGTATCACAGCCGCGGTGGTGGGGGTGATCCTCAACCTTGCGCTGTGGTTCGCTTTGCACGTCCTTTTCGCGGAGATGCGCGAGGGGCCTGGCATGCTTGCCGCGCCGGTGCCTGTCTGGTCCAGTCTTCAGCCCGTCGAGGCGGCGCTGGTGGCGCTGGCGCTGGGGCTGATCCTGTGGCGCGGCATGGGGGTGGCCGCGGCGATCGCGACGATGGGCGCGGCAGGGGCGGCGGCGGGAGTGGCGCTGGGCTGAGACCGGCGCGAGCCTCTTTCATCTTGCCTCGAATCCCCTATGCTCCGACTCGTTTGTGGCGGAGAGGGCATGGTGGAGAGCATCGACTATGGCAGGCTCATGCATCGCGCGATGCGCGACCTGATCCGCCATGTGCTGGATCAGGTCGCGCGCGACGGCCTGCCGGGCGAGCATCACTTCTTCATCACCTTCGACACGCAGCATCCCGAGGTCGGAATCGCCCCGTGGTTGCGTGAGCGCTACCCCGACGAGATGACCATCGTCATGCAGCACTGGTTCGAGGGGCTGGTGGTGGACGACGACGGTTTCGCAGTCACGCTGAGCTTCGGCAATCAGCCCGAGCGGCTCGAGGTGCCCTTCGATGCGCTGCGCACCTTCGTCGATCCGTCGGTCGAGTTCGGCCTGCGCTTCGAAAGCACGGGCGAGCGCGAAGAGTCGCCGCAGCCCGACGTCCCGCCCGAGGATCCCTCGCCCGACGACGACGAGACGCCGAAAAGGGACGCAGACGTCGTCAGCCTCGACCGCTTCCGCAAGTGAGCGTTGCCCTCGCGCGGGCCGCGCGCTAGACCGCGTGCGGCCGCAGACGCGAAGGAGGAGCGTATGACCGCGACGCGCACGGAAACCGACAGCTTCGGCCCGCTCGAGGTGCCGGCCGACCGCTACTGGGGCGCACAGACGCAGCGGTCGATCCTCAACTTCCCCATCGGGTGGGAGCGGCAGCCGGTCGCCATCGTCCGCGCGCTGGGCGTCATCAAGAAGGCCTGCGCGCAGGCCAACACGCGGATGGGCAAGCTGGACCGGACGGTGGGCGAGGCGATCCAGCAGGCCGCGCAGGAGGTCGTTGACGGCAAGCTCGACGACCATTTCCCGCTGGTGGTCTGGCAGACGGGTTCCGGCACGCAGTCCAACATGAATGCCAACGAGGTGATCGCCAACCGCGCGATCGAGATCCTGGGCGGCGAGATGGGCTCGAAGGATCCGGTCCACCCCAACGACCACTGCAACATGGGGCAGTCGTCGAACGACACCTTTCCCACCGCCATGCACATCGCCACCGCCATGATGGCGCGCGACGTGACCCTGCCGGGGCTGAGGAAGCTGCACGCGGCGCTCGAAGAGAAGCGCGCGGCCTTCGACCACATCATCAAGATCGGGCGCACCCACACGCAGGACGCCACGCCGCTGACGCTGGGGCAGGAGTTCTCGGGCTATGTCCACCAGGTGGCGATGGGGATCGGGCGGGTCGAGAGCGCGCTCTGCCACATCCACGAGCTTGCCCAGGGCGGCACGGCCGTGGGCACCGGGCTCAACACCGTCGAGGGCTGGGCCGAAGAGGTCGCGGCGAACATCGCACAGATCACCGGCCTGCCCTTCGTCACCGCGCCGAACAAGTTCGAGGCGCTGGCAGCCCACGACGCGATGGTGCAGATGTCCGGCGCGCTGAAGACCGTCGCGGCGAGCCTCTACAAGATCGCCAACGACATCCGCTTCCTCGGCTCCGGGCCGCGCTGCGGGCTGGGCGAGCTGATCCTGCCGGAAAACGAGCCGGGCAGCTCGATCATGCCGGGCAAGGTGAACCCCACGCAGTGCGAGGCGCTGACGCAGGTCTGCGCGCATGTCATGGGCAACGATGCCGCCGTCGGCTTCGCCGGCAGCCAGGGGCATTTCGAGCTGAACGTCATGAAGCCGATGATGGCCTACAACGTGCTGCAGTCCATGCAGCTGATCGGCGACGCCTGCTCCGCTTTCACCGACAATCTGGTCGAAGGGCTTCGGGCCGACGAGGCGCGGATCGACAGGCTGATGCGCGAGTCGCTGATGCTGGTGACCGCGCTCGCGCCCGAGATCGGCTATGACAACGCAACCACGGTCGCCAAGACCGCGCACAGGAACGGCACGACGCTGAAGGAAGAGGCGATCCGCCTGGGCTTCGTGGACGAGGCGACCTTCGAGCGCGTCGTGCGGCCGGAAAACATGGTGGGGCCGAAGCCCGCCTGAGGGGGAGGCCGCGCGATGGCCGAACAGCCGATCAACCTGAACCGCTACCGCAAGGCGAAGGCACGGGCCGAGGCGAAGCGGCAGTCCGACGAGAACGCGGTGAAGTTCGGCCGCAGCAGGGCCGAACGCGCCCGCACCCGTGCCGAGGCCGAAAGGATCTCCCGCGCGCTCGACGGGCTCAGGCACGAGGAATGACCGGGCGTCCGGTCAAGCGCTCGCTCACGCTGCGGGGCCACCGCACCTCGGTCTCGCTCGAGGAAGAGTTCTGGCAGGCATTCCGCGCGATCGCGAAAGCACGCGGCAAGACCGTCAACGGCCTGGCGACGGAGGTGGACGAGGCGCGCGGGGCGGATGCGGGTCTCGCCTCGGCGATCCGGGTCTTCGTGTTGCGGCAGTACCGGGGGCAGGACGATGGATGACGCGCGGCTGGAACGCATCGAGCGACATCTCGCGGAACTGATGCGCGCCGTCGAGGACCTGTCCGATACGGCGGCGCGGCAGGAGACCGACCTCGCGCGACTCGCCCGGCGGGTCGAGATGCTGATGGCGCGCGAAGCCGAACGGGAGGCGGGCGAGGGCTCTGCCAGCTTGTCGGACCGCAGGCCGCCGCACTGGTGAGTTCCCGAGCGTCGGCCCTTGCGGGCCG
>NZ_JBKHAQ010000058.1:0-18097 GCF_046542825.1 Rhodosalinus sp.
GACCCCCGCCTCCCGAAGACGGTGCTCTACCAGGCTGAGCTACACTCCGACCGTGCCGCGCCGCATAGCGCCTCGCGCAGGCCTTGGCAAGGGCCAAGGCGCGAGGTCCAAACCGTGGCGGCAAACGGCCTTGGAAGGCCGTTCAAGGCGCTTGCAAGCGCCTTGGCCCCGGCTCAGAGGCTCGCGTCCAGCTCTTCGATCACGGCGTCGCCCATCGCCTGCGTGCTTGCAGGCGTCGCGCCCTGGACGTTGAGCAGGTCGGCGCTGCGGATCCCCTTGGCCAGCACCGACTCCACCGCGCGCTCCAGCCGGTCGGCCTCGGCCCTCTCGTCGAAGGAATAGCGCAGCGCCATGGCGAAGCTCAGGATGCACGCGCAGGGGTTGGCCTTGCCCTGTCCGGCGATGTCGGGCGCGCTGCCGTGCACGGGCTCGTAGAGTGCCCTGGGCCGGCCGTTGGCCATCGGCGCGCCGAGCGACGCGGAGGGAAGCATCCCGAGCGAGCCGGTGAGCATCGCCGCGAGATCCGACAGCAGGTCGCCAAAGAGGTTGTCCGTGACGATCACGTCGAACTGCCTGGGCCAGCGGGTGAGCTGCATGGCGCCCGCGTCGGCGTACATGTGGCTGAGCTCCACGTCGGCGTAGTCGGCGTCATGCACCTCCTGCACAACGTCGCGCCAGAGAACGCCCGACTCCATCACGTTGGCCTTTTCCATCGAGCAGACCCTGTTCCCCCGCCGCCGCGCGAGTTCGAAGGCCGCGCGCGCCACGCGGGCGATCTCGCTCTCGGTGTAGCGCTGGGTGTTGAGGCCCACGCGCTCGCCTCCCTCCTCGAAGATCCCGCGCGGCTCGCCGAAGTAGACCCCGCTCGTGAGCTCGCGCACGATCATGATGTCGAGGCCCGCCACCACCTCGCGCTTGAGCGAGGAGAAATCGGCCAGCGCGTCGAAGCATTGTGCGGGTCGCAGGTTGGCGAAGAGATCCATTTCCTTGCGCAGGCGCAGCAGGCCGCGCTCGGGTTTCACGGAGAAGTCGAGCGCGTCGTATTTCGGCCCGCCGACCGCGCCCAGAAGGACCGCGTCCACCTCCTGCGCCTTGGCCATCGTCGCATCCGCAAGCGGTGTGCCGTGCATGTCGTAGGCGCAGCCGCCCACCAGATCCTCGGACACCTCGAAGTCGAGGTTGCGCCTGTCGCGGAACCACTCGACGATGCGCAGGACCTCGGCCATCACTTCCGGGCCGATCCCGTCACCGGGCAGGACGAGCAACGAACGGTCGGACATCGGAAGTCTCCTCGGAAAATCGGGTCCGCGCTCGGGTAAGTCGTGCGGCGGTGGGGGTCAAGCGCCGGCCTTCACCGTGCGATGTCCACCCAGACCAGGCGCCGCGGTCCCGCCGTCAAGGCTGCCTCGGCCAGCGGCCCGGCCGTTGGCCAGACAACACCAGCCCCGATCACCGTCAAGTCCGAGGCGGGCAGCACATAGTCCACCCGCAGGTTTCCGGGCATGGGGTCGTCCCAGTCCGCGGTGTCGAGCGCCGGGTCGCCGACATGGCCCGGATTTGCGGCCATGCGGCCGCCGGCGCTCTTCGGGCGGGGATCCTGCAGGCGTGGATCGTCCAGAAGCGCACGGATCGCGCCATGGCGGCCTTCGCCGTCCACGGGGTCGAGGTTCGCGTTGCCCAAGAGGACGAATCGCGTCTCGGGCGCCGCGCCGAAGGCCCCGTCGAGGAAATGCTGCCACAGGCGGATCTCGTCCGCGTTGCGCCGGCCGTTGCGATCCTCCGGTCCGTCGAACACCGGGGGCGTCGCGTCGAAGGCCAGCAGGACGAACGGCGGCGCCTTCTCGGGCCGGACACCCACGATCCAGTGACCGCTCGAGGAGAGACGCTGCACCGCAAGGGCCTCGGGCGACAGGCCCGCGCCGGCCGCGAGACTGTCGGGCACCTCGGCCCAGAGCAGATCGGAAAGGTCGCGCGCCCCCGCCGTGTCGATCGGGTGGCGCGACAGGAGCGCCATGCCGCCATCGCCTGCGAATCGGCCCCAGCCCTGCGCGTCCCCGGCATCGCCGCGCCGGCCGTCGCCGTCGAGGTCGAGCCCCGTCGCCATGCCTGCGTTCGGCCGGAGCGCGAAGCGGTAGGGCATCGGGTGGCCGGCCGTGCGCAGGACCTCGGCGAAGGCGGCGAGCGCGGCACCCTCCCAGTCGTAGTCGAAATCGGTCAGCAGAAGGACGTCGGGCGCTGCCGCGGCGACGACCTGCGCGGCCGCCTGAACCTGTGCCTCGCCGCGCCGGATGTCCCGCAGCAGCAGGCCCGGGCCGTCGCGTGACAGTGCAGCGCCATAGGTCGCCACGCGCAGGCTGTCGGCGGCCGCTGCCGCAGAGCACACCGCCAGTGCGAGAGCGAGCGCAATCAGGCCGGCGCCAGCGCCTCGGCCTGCGCAGCGGCGGCCTGCCGCCGGCGCTTGTGCTCGACCATGTCCGCGACCCGGCCCAGCGCGATCGCGCGCATGATCAAGCTGACCGGCAGAAAGGCCCATACGCTCATCACCCAGATCAGGGTATGCGGATCCGCAAGCCGGAGCGGACCGATCACCAGCGCCACCAGCTTGAACACCGCAGGTAGCACGAAGGGCAGCAAGGCGCCCAGCATCAAGTTGATCCGCGCCTCGCGGCGCAGCCGCAGCACGATGTCGCCGCCCGCCGTCGGATCGAAGAGCGGCATGTTGATCCATACGTTGAAGGCCCCCGTGCGGACAGGCCATCCCCGCCGGACAATCACCAGGAAGCTCGCCAGCGTGACGGCGGCGTAGATGCAGGCCAGCCCGGCAGCGGCGCGCACCGTCTCGAGCATCCTTGCCCCGCCGCTGTCAGATATGCCGATCAGCATCAGGCGGACCGGGGAATAGGGGACATCAAGCGCCGCGCCGACCAGCCCTCCGAGGGAGGCGATCGCGCTCGAAAGCAGCGTGGGGCGGATCAGGTCCGTGCAGAGCAGCGCCGTGGTCAGAACGACGGCGAAGAGACAGGCGAACCGCAACCGGTTGAAGGGCGGGGCGTCGCGAAATTCGACCACGCTTGGATAGTCGGTGTAGTATTCGATGAACACGAAGACGGCCGCGATGGAACAGACGAGCGGCAGGGCATAGCCCGACGCGCCGACCGTTTCCGGCATCGCCAGCGCCGGCAGCGCCACCAGCAAGGAGGCAAGCACGGCGCGCAGTCCTGCGCCCACGATCCTGTAGAACACTGCCCTTTCCCTTCGTCGCGGCCGGGCACGGTGCTTTGCCGCGCCCTTCTGTCCGGTCCGATCCCGCCAGGGACGGCGGGCTGCCTCAAGTCTGCCCAAATCTAGCCCCGTTTTCTTCATACCCGCAACGATAGGGTTAATTCTGGATCGGCATTGGGGCGGTTTGACGGCGCGACTGGTGCGGTAATGCATCATTCGCGGGGCAGCGATGAGGTCAGAGCGTTTGCGAATACAATATCTTGTGGCCCGAACTTGAACTGCGCGAAGGGCGCGGCCCCTCAGACCCAGGGGCGTTCGATCGCGACCCGTGCCTCGTAGGTGTCGATCGCGCCCGCCCGCTCGAGTGTCAGACCGATGTCGTCGAGGCCTTCCAGCAGGCAGTGCTTCTTGAAGGGGTCGATTTCGAAGGGATAGCTCGTGCCGTCCGCCCCGGTGACGACCTGGTTTTCAAGATCCACCGTCAGCCGCGCGTTGCCGCCCTGTTCGGCATCGGCCATGAGCGCATCCACCTGCTCCTGCGGCAGGGTGACGGGCAGGATGCCGTTCTTGAAACAGTTGTTCCAGAAGATGTCGGCAAAGCTGGGCGCGATCACGCAGCGGATGCCGAAATCGTCGAGCGCCCAGGGGGCGTGTTCGCGGCTGGAGCCGCAGCCGAAGTTCGCGCCCGTCACCAGGATTTCGGCCGCGCGCCAGGGCTCCCTGTTCAGCACGAAGTCGGGGTTCTCGTTGCCGTCGTCATCGTAACGCATCTCGTCGAAGAGCGCGACGCCCAGGCCCGAGCGCTTGATCGTCTTCAGGTACTGCTTGGGGATGATCATGTCGGTGTCGACGTTGATCAGCGGCAGGGGGGCCGCGATGGCGGTCAGCTTGTCGAACTTCTTCATCTTGCTCTCCTCGATGGGTCAGGCCGCGCGCGCTGGCAGATCGTCGAGCGCAAAGCCGATTTCCCGGGCGAAGCGCGCGATCCAGCTCGCCGGGTGGGGGCGGGCGCGCCAATGCGCCTGGCGGATGCGCGAAGCGAACAGGTGAACGCCGATGGTCTCGTCGGTCAGCCAGCCGTCCACCCCGCCATGCGGGTTGAAGTAGAGGTCGCCGAAGGCCCAGGGAACGGGATAGAGCGCGGCCTGCGGAAGCGCGTGCCGTGCCTCGCCCGTCCGGTCCAGCATCCAGGTCAGCGCCCGCGGCCCGAGCGCATTGGCCTTGAGCGTGCAGGCGGTCGCCAGCCGCGTCTCGGGCGGTGCCGCGCGGACCCTGGCCTGCGCGCGGTGCGTCAGCCACTCGGGCACATAGGCCGGGTCGTCGAAGCGGGCGATCAACCCTGTCAGCGCCTCTGAGTCCGGCGGCAGGGCAAGGGTCGCGTTGTTGATCGTCCGGCCTTCCTCCAGCCCCAGCAGGTAGCCGGCACGCGGCTGGAACGGCTGCAGGCACAGCATGTCGGTATCCGCCCAGAGCGCGCCGGTGTCGCGGATCATCCGCAGGCGGAAGATATCGGCGAAGGGCGCGGGCGCGAAGCGGTCGGGCAGCGCAGGATCGTAGCCCCAGACCGTGCGGGCGTGGGCTGTGGCCACGCCCGGGGGAACCTCCGGCGGTGCCTCTGCCGTGTGATAGAGCGTGACGGCGTGGCCACGCGCAACGAACGACGCGAGGGCGAGGCGATGAAGCCACCGCAGTTCTCCGCCGCTCCAGAGCGTCCCGATGGCTGGCAGCGCCGCCATTTCAGCCGCGTCCCGCCGTGCAGGAAGCCGTGCCGCTCACATCAACTCGCGCACGTCGGTCAGCCGCCCGGTGACGGCCGCCGCGGCCGCCATCGCCGGCGACATCAGGTGCGTGCGCCCGCCGCGGCCCTGCCGGCCCTCGAAGTTGCGGTTGGAGGTCGCCGCGCAGCGTTCGCCCGGGCTGAGCTGGTCGGGGTTCATGCCAAGACACATGGAGCACCCTGCAAGGCGCCAGTCGAAACCCGCCTCGCGGAAGATGTCGGCGATGCCCTCCTCCTCGGCCTGCGCGCGCACCAGGCCTGACCCGGGCACCACCATCGCGCGGACGCCTTCCCTGACCCGGCGGCCCCTGAGGATCTCGGCGGCAGCGCGCAGATCCTCGATCCGCGCGTTGGTGCACGAGCCGATAAAGACCGCGTCGACCGGGATCTGCTTGAGCGGCGTGCCCGCCTCCAGCCCCATGTACTGCAGCGCGCGTTTCGCCGCATCGACCTTGCCGCCCTCGAAGCTTTCGGGGTCCGGCACGGCGCCGGTGATCGGCAGCACGTCCTCGGGCGAGGTGCCCCAGGTCACGACGGGCGCGATTTCGGAGGCGTCGAGGGTCACGATCTTGTCCCAGTGGGCATCCTCGTCAGAGCGCAGGGTCTGCCACCAGGCCAGCGCCGCCTCCCACTGCGCGCCCTTGGGGGCGTGCGGGCGGCCCTTGACGTAGTCGAAGGTCGTCTCGTCCGGCGCGATCAGGCCGGCGCGCGCGCCGCCCTCGATCGCCATGTTGCAGACCGTCATCCGCCCCTCCATCGAGAGCGAGCGGATCGCCTCGCCGCAATACTCGATGACATGGCCGGTGCCGCCGGCGGTGCCTGTGCGGCCGATGATCGACAGGGTGATGTCCTTGGCGGTGACGCCGGGCGGCAGGATGCCCGTGACCTCGACCTTCATGTTTTTCGACTTGCGGGTGATCAGCGTCTGCGTTGCCAGCACATGCTCCACCTCGGAGGTGCCGATGCCGTGCGCCAGCGCGCCGAAGGCGCCATGCGTCGAGGTATGGCTGTCGCCGCAGACCACCGTCATGCCCGGCAGGGTCCAGCCCAGTTCGGGGCCGATGATGTGGACGATGCCCTGCCGCACGTCGCTGACGGGATAGTAGGTCACGCCGAACTCGCGCGCGTTGCGGTCCAGCGCCTCGACCTGGATGCGGCTCTGCTCGTCCTCGATGCGGTCGAGCCGATCGGGCGTCGTGGGCACGTTGTGATCCGGCACGGCGATCGTGCGCTCGGGCGCGCGGACCTTGCGGCCGGCCATGCGCAGTCCCTCGAAGGCCTGCGGGCTGGTCACCTCGTGCACCAGATGGCGGTCAATGTAGATAAGCGCGGTGCCGTCCGCGTCCTCCTGCACCAGATGGGCGTCCCAGATCTTGTCGTAGAGCGTCTTGGGGGACATGTCGGTCTCTCCCGATGGATGGCTGTAAGGCTTGTTCAGGGCAGAGGGCGCCGGGCGGCGCCGGGCTTCAGGAAGGACGCGCCAGCACGCTGCGCGCGGCGCCGTAGAAGCGCCAGGGCAGGCGCGCACGGTCGTCCATGTCGAAGAGCCGGCTCATGACCGAACCAGATACAGGCCGCCCGGATTGCACGCAAGCGCCAAGGCGCGGACGCGTCCGGACAACACGGCATGCCGCAAGCAGCCCGCGCGTCCGGCTTCATTGAATTGTCGTGCCCGCGTTGCTACCTTCGACATGAGCCCGGCGTCGGGGCGTGACATGCGGCGCGACAAGCAAGGAGGACGATGTCCTGTCTTTCGACGTCAACGCGGTTCATGCCGCAGACACCGGGATGCCCGTGACGGACACCCCCGACCCGGAGCAGCTGCGCGAGACGCTGCTGGCCCGTGTTCTCGACTCCCTCGATGACAGCAAGGCCGAAGACGTCGTGCAGATCGACCTGCGCGGCAAGTCGGCGATCGCCGATCACATGGTGATCTGCTCGGGCCGCAGCGCGCGGCAGGTCTCTGCCATCGCCGAGCGTCTGGTCGATACCCTCAAGCAGGAACTGGGCGTGCTGTCGCGCGTCGAGGGCCAGGAGACGGGCGACTGGGTGCTGATCGATGCGGGCGACGTGATCGTGCACGTCTTCCGCCCCGAGGTGCGCGAGTTCTACCAGCTCGAGAAGATGTGGCTGGAGCCCCGGGCGGCCGCGAGCCGCGCCTGACGCTGCGGTGCGCCTGACCATCCGCGCGGTCGGCCGGCTTCGGGCCGGGCCGGAACGCGCGCTGATCGACGATTATCTCGCCCGCGCCGGACGGGCCGGGCGCCCGCTTGGCCTTGCGCCTATCGACGAGGTCGAGGTCGAGGACCGGAAGGCGGGTGGACCTGCGGCCGAGGCTCTGTTGCTGACCCGCAAGCTGTCGCCGGATGTGTCGCGTGTCGCGCTGGACGAGCGCGGGCGCCTCCTGTCTTCTCCCGCGCTCGCCGAATGGATCGCCGGGTGCCGCGATGCCGGACGGGCGGAGGCGGTTTTTTTCATCGGCGGTGCGGACGGGCTGGACCCCGGCCTGCGCAAGGGCGCGGACCTGATCCTGTCGTTCGGACAGATGGTCTGGCCCCATGCGCTGGCCCGCGTGATGCTGGCCGAACAGCTCTATCGCGTGACCCAGATCCTCGCCGGCACACCCTATCACCGGGCATGAAGGCGCCTGCGGCGCCTGCGCTCCGCGCGGGGGGTATTTTTGGACCATTGAAAGGCTGCGGTCATTCAATGGTCCACAAATACCCATATATGCCCTCGCGGCCGGCGCGCCGCCGGGTCAGACGCCTCTCACCCCGTTCAGGACGAAGTCGCCGGCAAGCTCAGCGTAGTCCCGGCGCGAGAGGCCCTTGCCGGGGCGGTGCCACATGTAGACCCAGTTGAGGATGCCGAAGACCGACATGGTGATCGCCCGCAGCCGGTCGGCGGGGAGGTGGGGCGCCTCTTCGGCGATGGCCGCGCTCATGGCCTGCACGAGCCTGCGCTGCGCGTCGAGCAGGGGGGCTTTCAGTTCAGGCGGGAGCGCCTCGAGCGATTCGAGCTGCAGCTTGTGCTCCGCGTCCGCGTCCTCGTAGGCGTCGAGGATGGCGCGGACGAGGCCGCGCAAACCCTCCGGCCGCGCCGCCTCCACCACCTTGACGAGATGGCGGAGATGCGCGTCCAGGATGTCGAAGAGCAGCGCCTCCTTGCTGTCGTAGTAGTGGTAGATCAGCGCCTTGGACACGCCGCAGTCGCGTGCCGCGCCGGCCATCGAGGCGCGGTCGTAGCCGTGCCGCGCGAAGTAGCGCGCCGCGCCCTTGCGCAGGGCGGCGCGCTTTTCGTCGTGATCGCGTGCCAGTCCACGGGCCACCGGACGCGTCAACCGTCCTTGGGACGGTTGTCCACGATGCGCACGGCCTTGCCCTCGGAGCGCGCGACGGCGCCCGGGTCCTCGACCTCGACCACCACGGTCACTCCGATCACGCTCTTGATCTTGTGGCGCAGGTCCTGGCCCGCGCGCATTCGCGCCTCGGGGGCTGCGAAGTCAGCCGTGCATTCGCATTTCACGCGCATCTGGTCCTTGTGGCCCACCCGGTCAAGCTCGAGCTGGAAGTGGGGGGCGAGGCCCTGCACCGTCATCAGCTGTTCCTCGATCTGCGTCGGGAACACGTTGACGCCGCGCAGGATGATCATGTCGTCCGAGCGCCCGGTGATCTTTTCCATCCGCCGCATGGAGCGCGCGGTGCCCGGCATCAGGCGCGTCAGGTCGCGGGTGCGGTAGCGGACGATCGGGAAGGCCTCCTTCGTGAGCGAGGTGAAGACCAGTTCGCCCTTCTCGCCGTCGGGCAGCACCTCTCCGGTGGTGGGGTCGATCACCTCGGGGTAGAAGTGATCCTCCCAGACGTGCAGGCCGTCCTTGGTCTCGACGCATTCGTTGGCGACGCCGGGGCCGATGACCTCGGAAAGGCCGTAGATGTCCACCGCGTGCATGTCGAAGGCCGCCTCGATCTCGCGGCGCATCGCGTCGGTCCAGGGCTCGGCGCCGAAGATGCCGACCTTGAGCGGCGAGTTGCGCGGGTCGAGCCCCTGCGCGGCGTATTCGTCGATGATCGAGAGCGCGTAGGAGGGCGTCACCGTGATGCCGTCTGCCCGGAAATCCTCGATCAGCCGCACCTGGCGGGGCGTCATGCCGCCCGACACCGGCACTGTCGTCAGCCCCAGTTTCTCGGCGCCAAGGTGGATGCCCAGGCCGCCGGTGAAGAGCCCGTAGCCATAGGCGTTGTGCAGCAGGTTGCCGGGGCGCAGGCCCGCGGCCCTGAGCGAGCGGGCGACCACCGTGCCCCAGACGTCGAGGTCGTTCTGCGTGTAGCCCACCACCGTCGGCTGGCCGGTCGTGCCGGAGGAGGCGTGGATGCGGATCACCTTCTCGCGCGGGACGGCGAACATGCCGAAGGGATAGTTGTCGCGCAGGTCGGCCTTGACCGTGAAGGGGAACTTCGAGAGGTCCGACAGCGCCTTCAGGTCGTCGGGATGCACGCCCGCCTTCTCGAAGCTCTGGCGGTAGAAGGGCACGTTGTCGTAGGCGTGGCGCAGCGACCATTTCAGCCGGTCGAGCTGCAGCGCCTCGATCTCGTCGCGCGAGGCGGTCTCGATCGGCTCGAGGTCTCCGGGCTTGGGCGAGAGGTCTTCCATCACACGGCCTCCAGAAGCAGCGAAATTCCCTGTCCCACGCCGATGCACATGGTGCAGACGGCGCGCTTCGCGCCCATGTCGCCCATGGTGATCGAGGCGGTAAGCGCGAGCCGCGCGCCCGACATGCCCAGCGGATGGCCCAGCGCGATGGCGCCGCCGTGCGGGTTCACATGGTCGGGGTCGTCGGGCAGCCCCAGTTCGCGCAGCACGGCCAGCGACTGCGAGGCGAAGGCCTCGTTCAGCTCGATCAGGTCGATGTCGCCGATGGTGAGCCCCTGCCGTTCCAGCAGCTTCTTCGTCGAGGGCGCGGGGCCGATGCCCATGATGCGCGGCGGCACCCCCGCCGTCGCCAGCCCGGTGATCCGGGCACGGGGGGTGAGCCCGTATGTCTCGACCGCCCGCTCCGACGCGACGATGAGCGCCGCCGCCCCGTCGTTGACGCCGCTGGCATTGCCCGCCGTCACCACGCCGTTCTCGCGGAAGGGCGCGTGCAGCGAGGCGAGCTTCTCGAGCGAGGTGTCGCGCGGGTGCTCGTCGCGGTCCACGACGACCGGATCGCCCTTGCGCTGCGGGATCGTGACCGGCGCGATCTCGCGCGCCATGCGGCCCGACTGGATCGCCGCCATCGCCAGCGTCTGCGACCGCAGGGCAAAGACGTCCTGATCGTGGCGCGAGACGTTGAAATCCGCGGCCACGTTCTCGGCCGTCTCGGGCATCGAATCTATGCCGAACTGCTTCTGCATCATCTTGTTGACGAAGCGCCAGCCGATGGTCGTGTCATGAATGGCGTTGGCGCGGGAAAACGCCGCCTCTGCCTTCGGCATGACGAAGGGTGCGCGGCTCATGCTCTCGACGCCGCCCGCCAGCACCACGTCAGCCTCGCCGCAGCGGATCATCCGCGCGGCCATGCCCACTGCGTCGAGGCCCGAGCCGCAGAGCCGGTTGACCGTGGTGCCGGGCACCTCCTCTCCCAGTCCCGCCAGCAGCGCGGCCATGCGGGCCACGTTGCGGTTGTCCTCGCCCGCCTGGTTGGCGCAGCCCATGATGACCTCGTCGATCCTGAGCCCGTCGAAGGGCTTGACGACCTCGCGCATCACGTGGGCCAGCATGTCGTCCGGGCGCACGGCCGAGAGCGCGCCGCCGTAGCGGCCGATGGGCGTGCGCAGGCCCTCGCAGAGATAGGCGTCGGTCATGTCTCCTCCTCGAAATGCTGGCCGGCGATCTGCCGGGAATGGCCGCGGAACTGCGCGACCTCGCGCCCGTCGGGCGCGGTCACGACCACGTCGTAGATGCCGGAACGGCCCGCGCGGCTGAGCTCGCGCGCCACCGCGGTCAGCCGCTCGCCGGCCTTGCCCGGCGACACGAAGGTGACGACGTTCATCTGCGCCACGACGGTCTGGTTGTAGCTGTTGCAGGCGAAGGCGAAGGCGCTGTCTGCCAGCGTGAAGATGTAGCCGCCATGGCAGATGTCGTGCCCGTTGAGGTGGTGATCCTGCACCTCGAAGCTCAGCGTCGCTGTGCCCGGCCCCACCTCGTCGAGCGACATGCCCAGCCACTTGGACGCCCGGTCGTTCGCCCACATCGCCTCGGCGCTGCGCCGCGCCCGTTCCTCCGGCGTCATTCCGTCCCCCTCCGCGGATCGCGGGCACCCTGCACAAAACCGACCGAGCGGTCAAGAGTGTTGATTTCCGCCGCGTCCGCGTCCATGCTCGCACAAACCCGAAGGAGGCATTTGATGCTCGCACCCGAAAGCTATGCCGCCGGCCGCTGGGTCGCGCCCGGACCTGATGCCCGCCCGATCCTGGGACCCGTCGAGGGCAGGCAGATCGCCCGCGCGGGCGGCGCCGACCTCGATTTCCAGGCGATGATCGACTGGGCGGTGGGCACGGGCGGTCCCGCGCTGCGCGCCATGACCTTCCACGAACGCGCCAGGATGCTCAAGGCGCTGGCGACATACCTCAACGTGCGGAAGGAAGAGCTTTACGCCATCAACCCGCTCACCGGCGCCACGCGGCGCGACGGCGCGGTGGACATCGACGGCGGCATCGGCACGATGTTCGTCTTCGCCTCGAAGGGCCGGCGCGAGATGCCGGACGGCCACGTCTATCTCGACGGCGGGGTGGAGCAGCTGTCGAAGGGCGGCAGCTTCCTCGGCCAGCACATCGCGGTGCCGCTGCGCGGCGTGGCGGTGCATATCAACGCCTTCAACTTCCCGGTCTGGGGGATGCTGGAAAAGCTGGCGCCGACGCTGCTGGCGGGGATGCCCGCCATCGTGAAGCCCGCGACGCAGACCTGCTACCTGACCGAGGCGTGCTTCCGGATGATCGTGGACTCGGGGGTTCTGCCCGAGGGCGCGGTGCAACTGGTGATCGGCGGCACGGGCGACCTGCTGGACCGGCTGGGTCCGCAGGACGTGGTCAGCTTCACCGGGTCGGCCGACACGGCGGGCAAGCTGCGGTCGAACCCCAACCTGCTGCGCCGATCGGTGCGCTTCCATGCCGAGCAGGACAGCCTCAACGCCTCGATTCTCGGCCCCGACGCCATACCCGGCACGCCGGAATTCGACCTCTTCGTCAAGGAGGCGGCGAACGAGATGACGACCAAGGCGGGGCAGAAATGCACCGCTACCCGCCGCATGATCGTGCCCGAGTCGCAGATCGACGCGGTGGCAGAGGCGCTGAGCGAACGGCTGGCGAAAACCACCGTGGGTCGCCCCGACGCCGAGGGCGTGCGCATGGGCGCGCTGGCCTCCGCCGATCAGAAGCGCGACGTGCTGGAAAAGGTTGCGGCCTTCGCGGGCGAGGTCGAGCGCGTCTATGGCGACCCCGACCAGTTCGAGCTGATCGACGCGCCGGCCGAGGGCGCCTATCTGCCGCCGATGCTGTTCCGCTGCCCCGATCCGGACAGCGCGACGGCGGTGCACGCGGTCGAGGCCTTCGGCCCGGTCTCCACGCTCCTGCCCTACCGCGACCTGCCCCATGCCGCGGCGCTGGCGAATCGCGGCGAGGGCTCGCTGGTGGCATCCGTCATCACCCATGACCCCGCGGTGGCGCGCGAGATCACGCTGGAGGCCGCGGCCTGGCACGGGCGGCTCTATTTCAACGACCGCACCTCGATGAAGGAATCGACGGGCCACGGCTCGCCCCTGCCGCACATGGTCCACGGCGGGCCGGGCCGCGCGGGCGGCGGCGAGGAACTGGGCGGCGTGCGCGGCGTGCTGCACTACATGCAGCGGACCGCCGTGCAGGGCAGCCCCGACATGCTGACCGCCATCGGCGGGCAGTGGGTGCGGGGCGCGGCGGAAAAGACCGGCCCCACGCACCCCTTCCAGCGCACCTTCACCGAGATCGAGATCGGTGAGACGATCCATACCGAGGCGCGCGAGGTGACGCTCGACGACATCGAGCATTTCGCCGGGTTCACCGGCGACACCTTCTATGCCCACATGGACGACGACGCAGCGAAGGCGAACCCCTTCTTTCCCGGCCGCGTGGCACATGGCTACCTGCTGATCTCCTTCGCGGCGGGGCTCTTCGTGCAGCCCGACCCCGGCCCGGTGCTGGCCAACACCGGCCTCAATGCGCTGAGCTTCCAGAAGCCGGTCAGCCCCGGCGACCGCGTCAAGGTGCGGCTGACATGCAAGCGCAAGACCCGCCGCACCGACGAGTATGGAGAGGTCGCCTGGGACGTGGCGATGACCAACCAGGACGGCGAGCAGGTCGCGCAATACGAACTGCTGACGATGGTGGCCTACGACCGCTGAGATGGACGCGCAGGCCGACCCCCTTGCGCCGCTGATCGAGGCGCTGCACGCCGAGGGCCGGCCGCGCATCTGGTCGCTGGTCATCACCGTCTTCGGCGACAGCGTGCAGCCGCGCGGCGGGCGCATCGCCACCACGCGGTTGCAGCGCCTGCTGGGGCGTGTCGGGGTCGAGCCCGGTGCACTGCGCACCGCGCTCTCGCGCCTGCGGCGCGACGGCTGGGTGGTGGGCGAGCGCGAGGGGCGGTTCAGCCTCTACCGCCTGTCGGCGAGCGGCCTTGCGCGGTTCGCCCCCGCGACGGAGCGGATCTATGCGCCGCCGCAGCCGCTGGTTGCCACGCGATGGACGCTCGCGCTGGGCGGCGATGCGGCGCAGGGCATCCCGGTCGCGCCCAACCTCTGGCTCGTGCCGCAGGCCCAGGTGGCGGGCGCCGATCTGGCGGTCAGCGGCACGCTCTCGGCCCTCTCGCCGGACTTCGCGGCGACGCTGCTGCCCCAGGCGCACCGCGCGGCGCTTGCCGCGCTGGCCGCCGATCTTGCCGCGCTCGACGGTGCCGCGCTGGGCCCGCTCGACGCTGCCGCCGCGCGCACGCTGCTGATCCACCGCTGGCGCCGGCTGGTGCTGCGCTGGCCCGAGCTTCCGCCGGAACTGCTGCCGCCGGAGGCGCCGCGCGATCCCCGCGGGGCGGTGGCGGCCGCCTGGCGCGCGCTGACGCCACAGGCGGAGGCCTGGCTGGATGCTGGCGATGCGCGGATGCCGCCGATGCCGCCCGCCGGCCCCGAACTGGGCCGCCGATTCGCAGCCGCGGGTTGATTTGCGCCCAAAAGGGCGCAAGTCTGCCACGATGAACGCCCCGATCCCCTTCACCGGTGCACAGCTTGCCGACCGCGTCTCTTTCGACCGTGCGGAACTGAGCGTGATCCTGTCGCTCTACGGCCGCATGGTGGCCGCCGGCGAGTGGCGCGACTACGGCATCTCGACGCTGCGCGGCGTCGCCGTCTTTTCGGTCTTCCGCCGCACGGCCGAGAACCCGCTATACCGGATCGAGAAGCGGCCGAAGCTGCGCGCGAAGCAAGGGCAGTATGCCGTGATCGGGATGGACGGCCAGGTGCTCAAGCGCGGTCACGACCTGAAGACCGTGCTGCGCGTGCTGGAGCGCAAGCTGATCCGCGCCGTCGATTAGGGCGCGGCGGGCAGAGCCGCCCGCCGCTTCCCCTGTCTTCGCCCGCCCTCAGGCCTCTGTCGGGACGATGACCACGTCGACACGACGGTTGAGCGCGCGGCCCTCGGGCGTGAGGTTGCTGGCCACCGGCTGCGCCTCGCCCGAGCCGGATGCCACGATGCGCGAGGAGGCGACGCCGTTGGCCGTCAGAATGTCCGCAACCGAGCCTGCGCGGCGTTCCGACAGGCGCTGGTTGTAGCCGGCCTCGCCCGTGTTGTCGGTGTGGCCGGTCACGCGCACCACGCTGCCCGGGTAACGCTGAAGGCTTGCGGAAAGGGTCCGCAGCTCGTCCTGGAAGGCCGGTTTCACCGCGGCGCTGTCCACGTCGAACAGGATGTTGTCGGTGAAGCTGACCACAAGCTGGTCGCCAGTGTTGTCGATGATCACGCCGTCCTGTTCGAGATCGCGGCGCAACTCGGCCTCCTGCCGGTCGAGGATCGAGCCGGTCACGGCGCCGCCCACGGCGCCCAGCACCGCGCCTGCGGCCGCGTTCCGGCGCCGTTCGTCCGGATTGTTGCCTGTGATGAGCCCCAGTGTTGCCCCGAGACCGGCACCCACCATCGCACCTTGCTGCGTGTTGCGGTTGGGGTCGTTGGGATCGACGGCGCAGCCCGCGAGCAGCGCGAGCGCGGCGGTTCCGGCGAGGATCGGTTTCATCATGGTGGTGCCCTTCTGTCTCGTCTCGCTCCAGCCTGCGGAGCCCGGCGCCGAGCCTAGACGAGTCCGGGGCGGCGGGAAACCGCCTCGACGCCCGCGATAGGCGGTGAGCCGCGCGGCTCAGCCCTCGGCTGCGCCTTCGGCACGGGCCGATTCCCAGGCCAGCATGGCCCGCTTGACCGGCAGGCCCCAGTGATAGCCGGTCAGCTTTCCCGACCCGGCGATCGCCCGGTGACAGGGGATCAGCCAGGCGACCGGGTTGCGCCCGACCGCCGCGCCTGCCGCGCGGGCCGCCTTCGGTGCGCCGGCGGCCCGCGCGATCTGCCCGTAGGTCGTGACATGCCCCGAGGGGATCGCCAGCAGCGCCTCCCAGACCTTGATCTGGAAGGGGGCGCCGAAGACGTGCAGCGCGGCCCGGCCGCCGCCGCCGAAGGCTGCCTCGACCCAGGGCGCGAGCGCCTCCGGCGCGGCCTGCATCCGCGCCTCGGGCCAGCGCGCGGCCATGTCGGCGAAGGCCGCATCCCGCCCGGTCTCCTCGGCGAAGGCGAGGCCGCACAGACCGTGTTCGGTGCCCATTGCCAGCACCTCTCCGAAAGGACTGGGGAACCATCCGTGGCGGATGGTCAGGCCCGCGCCCCGCCGGGCGTAGTCGCCGGGGCGCATCGCCTCCCACCGCAGGAAGAGATCGTGCAGCCGCCCGCCGCCCGACAGCCCCGCGCCATGCGCCGCCTCCAGCGTCGAGAACCGCTCGCGCAGGAGCGCCCTGGCATGGCCAAGCGCCAGATACTGCTGGTACCGCTTGGGCGAGACGCCGACCCAGCGCGAGAAGACGCGCTGGAAATGCGCGGGACTCATGCCCAGCCGCGCCGCGAGGTCTTCCAGGGACAGCTCGCTCCCGGCCGCGTCGATTTCGTCCAGCGCGCGGCGGATGACCCGGTAATGATAGCCCTGATCGCCGCCGTCCATGGCCGCCCCCTCCGTTGCGCGCCTGCATCTCATAGGCGGGCGGACCGGCGCAGGCGACCCGGATGTTGCGCATCCCGCCCCCGCGAGGCATGACAGGCGCCATGGCCGCGCCGCTCGACTATCACACGATTTACGAGATCTTCACGCGCTTCCGGGAGGCGGAGCCCGAACCGAAGGGCGAACTGGAACATCTGAACGCCTTCACCCTGCTGGTCGCGGTCGCGCTTTCGGCGCAGGCCACCGACGCGGGCGTGAACAAGGCCACGCGCAGGCTCTTTCCCGTGGCCGACACGCCCGAGAAGATGCTGGAACTCGGCGAGGAAGGGGTGATCGAGCACATCAGGACGATCGGCCTCTATCGCAACAAGGCGAAGAACGTGATCAAGCTGTCGCGCATTCTGGTCGAGGAGCACGGCGGGGTGGTGCCGTCCTCGCGCGCGGCGCTGCAGGCGCTGCCGGGCGTGGGGCGCAAGACGGCGAACGTCGTGCTCAACATGTGGTGGAAGTTTCCCGCGCAGGCGGTGGACACGCATATCTTCCGCCTTGCCAACCGGACCGGCATCGCCCCCGGCCGCGACGTGGTGGCGGTGGAGCGCGCCATCGAGGACCGGGTGCCGGTAGAGTTCCAGCTGCACGCGCATCACTGGATGATCCTGCACGGCCGCTACGTCTGCAAGGCGCGCAAGCCGCTCTGCCCCACCTGCCTGATCCGTGACCTCTGCGCATACGAGGAGAAGACCCTGTGAAGACCTACAAGGTGGTCGGCATCGGCAATGCCATCGTCGACGTCATCAGCAACTGCAACGACCGCTTCCTGTCCACCATGGGCATCGAGAAGGGCATCATGCAGCTGATCGAGAGCGAGCGCGCGCTGCTGCTCTACGACGCGATGCGCGACCGCTGGCAGGCGCCGGGCGGCTCGGTGGCCAACACGCTGGCCGGCATCGGCAACCTCGGGCTCAAGACCGCCTTCATCGGGCGGGTGCGCGACGACGCGCTCGGCCGCTTCTACGCCGAGGGCATGGCCGGGGACGGCACCGATTTTCCCAATGCCCCGAAGCCCGAGGGCGAGGCGCCCACCTCGCGCTCGATGATCTTCGTCACGCCCGATGGCGAGCGGTCGATGAACACCTACCTCGGCATCTCCGCCGAACTGGGGCCCGAGGACGTGGATCCGCGCGTGGCCGGCGACACGGAAATCCTGTTCCTCGAGGGCTATCTCTACGACAAGCCGAAGGGCAAGGAGGCCTTCACCGCCGCCGCCCGCGCCTGCCGCGCGGCGGGCGGCATGGCGGGCATCACCCTGTCGGACCCGTTCTGCGTGGACCGGCACCGCGCGGATTTCCGCAAGCTGGTGACCGAGCTCGACTTCGTGATCGGCAACGAACACGAATGGGAATCGCTTTACCAGACCGACCTGTCTGCCGCGCTGGAACAGGCGGCGGCGGAAAGCGGGCTGATCGTCTGCACCCGCTCGGGCCACGACGTCGTGCTGGTGCGCGGCGACGAGGAGGCGCGCGTGCCGGTCGAGCAGGTCACGCCGGTGGATGCGACCGGGGCGGGCGACCAGTTCGCCGCCGGGTTCCTCTACGGCCTTGCCACGGGCCAGCCGCTGGAGGTTGCCGGCCGCATGGGTGTGGTCGCCGCGCGCGAGGTGATCTCGCACTACGGCGCGCGCCCCGAGGCCGATCTGCGCGCGCTCTTTGCCGAGGCGGGCCTGCCGGTCTGAACGCCGCGCCTGCGGCCCGGTGGGAAAAGGGGGGCTGTCTGCCCCCCTCGGCGGCTTCGCCGCCTCACCCCCCGAGGGTATTTCCCGCAAGAGGAAGCACCTCTTGCAGGGCG
>NZ_JBKHAQ010000003.1:0-56198 GCF_046542825.1 Rhodosalinus sp.
GCCGCGCCGCTAGAGGCCCCTTCCGCTCGGGCGCGAATGGGCGTAGCGGGCGGGACAGGAGGTGCGGCGCATGACGGAGAATTTCAGGGGCATCCTCCTGATGGTGGGCGCGATGGCGGCCTTTGCCATCGAGGACATGTTCATCAAGTGGATGGGCGCGACGGTCCCGCCGGGGCAGATCCTGATGATGCTGGGCCTGGGGGGCGCTGTGGGCTTCGCCCTGATCGCGCGGATCAGGGGCGAGACGCTGATTTCGCGCGTGTTCTTCTCGCGCGCCGTGGTGATCCGCAACATCGGCGAGTTGACCGGCACCTTCGGCTTCATCACCGCCATCGTGCTGACGCCGCTGTCCTCGGCCTCGGCGATCCTGCAGGCGATGCCGCTTGCCGTGACCCTTGGCGCGGCGCTCTTCTTCCGCGAGCCGGTGGGCTGGCGTCGGTGGAGCGCGATCGGCGCGGGCTTTCTGGGTGTGCTCATGGTGATCCGGCCGGGCGGCGCGGGGTTCGAGCCCGCATCGCTCTTCGCGCTTCTGGGGGTCGCGGGGCTTGCCACGCGCGATCTGGCCACGCGGGCGGTGCCGCACAGCACCTCGTCGGTGGTGCTCTCGGCCTGGGGCTTCTCGATGCTGATCCCGACGGGCGGCGCGCTCTTGCTGCTGACGGGGGGCGCGACAATGCCGCCGGCGGGTGTGTTCGGCCTGCTGGCGGGCGCGGTCGTCCTTGGAATCGCGGGCTATTACGCGATCACGCAGGCGATGCGCATGGGCGAGGTCGCGGTCATCACGCCCTTTCGTTACACGCGGATCGTCTTTGCCCTGATCATCGGGGTGACGGTCTTCGGTGAGCGGCCCGATGGCTGGACGCTTGGCGGCGCCGCGCTGATCATCGCCTCGGGGCTCTACACGCTCTGGCGCGAGGCGCGGCTGGGCCGGCGGCGTGCCGCACTGGCCGCAGGCCCGGTCAGCCCCGGACAGGTGCCGCCGCTGCGGGCAGAGGACAGCGCCTCCCGCATCCCGTGAGCGCAAACATCGCAACCGGCCCTTCCTGTCCCGGCAGCGCGCGGCTATGAGGCGCGCGACAACGGCCAGGGGGCACGGGATACCGCCATGACCACCATCATCGACATCCACGCGCGAGAGATCCTCGACAGCCGCGGCAACCCCACCGTCGAGGTGGACGTGACGCTGGAGGACGGCACGCTGGGCCGCGCCGCGGTGCCCTCGGGCGCCTCGACCGGCGCACACGAGGCGGTGGAGCGGCGCGACGGCGACGCGGGCCGCTACCTGGGCCGCGGCGTGCTGGAGGCGGTCGCGGCCGTCAACGGCGAGATCGCGGAGGAGCTGATCGGCCTCGACGCCACCGAACAGGTCGAGATCGACGAGGCGATGATCGAACTCGACGGCACGCCCAACAAGGCGCGCCTCGGCGCCAACGCGATCCTGGGCGTCAGCCTTGCCGTCGCGAAGGCGGCGGCAGAGGCCTCGGCCCTGCCGCTCTTCCGCTATGTGGGCGGCGCGCAGGCGCGTGTCCTGCCGGTGCCGATGATGAACATCGTCAACGGCGGCGAACACGCCGACAACCCGATCGACGTGCAGGAATTCATGATCATGCCCGTCGCGGCCGAGACGCTGCGCGAGGGCGTGCGCATGGGCGCCGAGGTCTTCCACACGCTGAAGAAGGAGCTGTCTGCCGCCGGCCTCGCCACGGGCGTGGGCGACGAGGGCGGCTTCGCGCCCGACCTCAGCTCCACCAGACACGCACTTGATTTCATTCTGAAATCCATCGAGACGGCCGGATACCGCCCGGGCGAGGACATCTGGCTGGCGCTTGACTGCGCCTCGACGGAATACTTCAGGAACGGTGCCTACGTCCTTGAAGGTGAAGGAAAGACCCTGTCACCTGCCGAGAATGTCGAGTGGCTCTCGGGCCTTTGCGCCGACTACCCGATCCTGTCGATCGAGGACGGCTGCGCCGAGGACGACTGGGAGGGCTGGAGGCTGCTGACCGAGGCGCTGGGGGCAACGGTCCAGCTTGTGGGAGACGATCTTTTCGTGACCAACCCTGCCCGGCTGGCCATGGGGATCGAGCGCGGCTGCGGCAACTCGATGCTGGTGAAGGTCAACCAGATCGGCACGCTGACCGAAACGCTGGCGGCGGTCGAGATGGCGCATCGCGCCGGCCTGACCAACGTGATGTCGCACCGCTCGGGCGAGACCGAGGACGCCACCATCGCCGATCTCGCCGTGGCCACGAACTGCGGGCAGATCAAGACCGGCTCGCTTGCCCGCTCCGACCGGCTGGCGAAATACAACCAGCTGATCCGCATAGAGGAAATGCTGGGCACCGCCGCCCGCTACGCCGGGCGGGACGTGCTGCGGGGCCGGGGGACGGCGTGACACCGGCCCCGCCTGATCGAAAAAGACCCCCGCGAACATCGCGCGGGGGTCTTCATGTCCTGGCCTTCCCGCGCCGCCCTTACGGGCAGGGCGCGCGGTAATAGGTGCCGTCGCCGCGGGCGTAGGCACACATGCCGGTATCCTGGTTCTGAGCCACGACAGTGCCGGCTGCCGCGCCGGCGAGCCCCGAAATCAGGCGCCAGTCGTCATCCGCTTCCAGGATATCGGCCGCGATCAGGCCGGCCGCCGCGCCGCCGGCGGCCCCCGCCACCGTGCGCTGCTGTGTGGTCAGGTTCTCGCAGGCGCCAAGCAGCATCACCAGCGCACCGAGCATCGCCATGATCCGAAGTCGCATTCGGAAATCTCCTCGTTCCGGGAACTGGCCCACGTCTTATACCCGACGTGAACCTTGCGCGATGATTGAACGCATGGCAAGGGGCCGCGTTCCGCCACGTCCTCCCGCCGCGCCCCCGCGATCGGCAAGGATCCGCGCGACCTGCACGTCGCCGCCTGTGCGTCCGGCGCCTCGATCAGCGCACCGCCCCCGGCCGGTCGGGCGGCCCGCGTGTCGCGCCATCCGCGGCGGTCGTCGCCGCGGCGCCGGGCACGGGCGGCGAGGCGTGCCGCGATGCAGTCGGTCCCCGCAGGCCTTGCCAAGCTGGTCCGCCGTGACCGGATCGACTAACCTGCGTCGCAACCCGGCCCCTGTCAGCCAGTGGTGAGGCCCCGCATGACGCCCGACACAGACCCGGACCGCCTCGTCGCGCTGCTGGACCTTTCCCCGCACCCGGAGGGCGGCTGGTATCGCCAGACGTGGGAAGCCGAGGCAAAGGATGGCGGGCGACCCGCCGGGACCTGCATCTGGTTCCTGCTCAAGCCGGGCGAGCGCAGCCACTGGCATCGCGTGGACGCGGCCGAGATCTGGCATTTCTACGCCGGCACGCCGGTTACCCTGTCCATCGCCCCTGATGCAGACGGGCCGGCGACCGACCATCGCCTGGGCCCCGATCTGCTGGCAGGCGAACGCCCGCAGTTGCTGGTGCCCGCGGGGCACTGGCAGGCCGCGGTCGCCGGGGACGGCTGGGCGCTGATGGGCTGCACCGTCTCGCCCGGCTTCCGCTTCGAGGGGTTCGAACTGGCCGCGCCGGGCTTCGACATCCCGCGGGGGTGAGGGTCAGGCGCGGCCCAGTCCCTCGAGCACGGCCCGCGCGGCGCGCAGGCCCGGCGGTGGCCCGTCCCGTCCCAGCCGCTCCATCGTCAGAGCCATCGCCGCGCGCTGCGGCGCGGGGTCGTCCAGCACCGCGCCGAGCGCTGTGGCGATCGGGCCGGGACGGCAGGCCTTGCCGATGAACTCCGGCACGACGCGCGTTTCAGAGACAAGGTTGACCAGTGTCACCGTGTCCACCCGCAGCATCCGCCCGATGATCTGGTGCGAGAGCCACCCCATGTCGTAGCCGATCACCATCGGCGTGTCCGCGGCGGCGAGTTCGAGCGAGACGGTGCCGGAGGCGGCGAGCGCCGCGTCGGCGGCGGCGAAGGCTGCGCGCTTCTGCGCCGGATGATCCGCCGCCCGAGGGTCGAGGAACACCGGATCGCCCGGCCAGTCGCGTATCGCGCCGGCGACCGTCTCTGCCACCGCACCGGCAGCCGGCACGACCACCCGCAGGCCGGGACGCGCCTGCGCGAGCTTTGCCAGTGCCGCGCCGAACACCGGCGCGAGGCGCGCGACCTCGCTGCCGCGTGAGCCCGGCAGTGCAAGCACCAGGGGCCCTTGCCCGACCTCATGCGCCGACCGGAACGCCTCCGCCTCCGCAGCGCTGGCAACGGGCTGGCTCACGACCGGGTGGCCCACGAAGTCGCAGCGCATGCCGGCCGCCTCCATGAAGGGCGGCTCGAAGGGCAGCAGCGCCAGCACCTGGTCGACATGCGCGGCCATCCTCTCGGCGCGCTTGGGCCGCCACGCCCAGACCGTCGGCGCCACGTAATGAACCACGCGGATGTCCGACCGCGCCTTGACCAGCTTCGCTACCCTCAGGCTGAACTCCGGCAGGTCGATGGTGACCAGCACGTCGGGCTTGGCGGCGATCACGGCCTCTGCCGTCTCGGCGATCCTGCGCTTGAGCGGCCGGTAGCGCGACAGGATCTCGACGATTCCCATGATCGAGATCTCCTCGATCGGGAAGAGGCTTTGGAGTCCCGCGGCCGTCATCTCGGGTCCGCCGAGTCCCGCGAAGCGCACGCCCGGCGCGAGTTCGCGCAGCCCGGCCATCAGCGCCGCGCCCAGCCGGTCGCCCGAGGGCTCACCCGCGGTGACGAAGACCTGCATCAGTCGCGGATCCAGAGGAAGAGACCCGCCCGGTCGAGCGCCGCGACGGTCTTCGCCCGCTCCAGCACCATCACGCCCCCCGCTTCGATCACGATGCCGGCAAGCCCCGCGCGCGCCACGCTTTCCACCGTGCCGGGGCCGATCGCGGGAAGATCCGCGCGCTGGTCCTGTCCGGGCTTCGGCGCCTTGTACAAGATGCCGGCGCGCGGGCGGTCCGGGCTGCCATCCTGCCCCGACAGCCAGTCCGCCGCACCGCCCAGAACATCGCCCATCATGTCGGCCGCCCAGCCGAAGGGCTCGCCTGCCGGGCGCAGCGGCGCGGTCCCGCGCGGGGGGGCGAGGCGGGCGAGCATCGCGTCGGTGCCGTCCGGCCCCTCGCGCGCCAGAACGCTGTCGCCCCGGATCGCGCAGGCCTGTCCAAGGTCCGCTGCGCCCAGTTCGGCGACCACGCGCGCGCCCAGATCCGCCTCTGCCGCGGTCTCGGGGCCGGGGCGGGCCATCGTGGGCAGGCCCGCAGGCGGCAGGAGGTCGGTCGCGGCCTGATGCGCGCCCACGACCTCGAACCCTTCTTCCTCGAGCAGGGCGATAAGGACGCGCAGCGCGCCGTCGTCGCCCTTCTGCAGCGCCTCGCGCATCCGCGGCACCAGCGGCATGGTCGCGTCGTCCAGCGCCGCAAGATCGATCTGCGGCCTGCGCACCGCACCGCAGATGCAGACCTGCGTGACGCCCCGCGCGTGCAGCGTGGTAAAGAGCCCGCCCAGCGTTTCCAGCCGAAAGGTGATTTCGGGCTCCAGCCCCGCCGGCGGATGCCCGCGCACCGCGCAGACCAGGGGCTTGCGCGGCTGCGCCGCGGCCACGGCGGCCGGCAGGCTTCCCTCTCCTGCGATGAGCGCCAGCATCGCGCTCAGCCCGGCGTCAGGAAGGACCGGTCGCTGCCGGCCAGGACGAAATCCGCGATCTCGCGGACGTAAGGGCTCTGCGTCTCCTCGCGCAGCCGGCGGGCGCGGTCCTGAAAGGCGCCCTCGCCCTGCGCCAGCATCTGGAAGGCGGCGCGCAGCGCGGTGATGTCCTCGCGCGGAACGCCGCGCCGCTTGAGCCCCACAAGGTTCAGTCCGTCGAGCACGCCGCGCGGCGCCTGCACGAGGCCATAGGGGATCACGTCGTTCGTGACCATCGTCACCGCGCCAATGATCGCGCCGCGCCCGATGCGCACCCACTGGTGCACACCCGACAGGCCGCCCACGATCACGTCGTCCTCGATGATGCAGTGCCCGGCGAGGGCCGCGTTGTTCACAAGGATCACGCGGTCGCCGATCTGCACGTCATGCGCGACATGCGCCCCCGCCATGAAGAGACCGTCGTCGCCCACCCGCGTCACGCCGCCGCCCCCTTCGGTCCCGCAGTTCATGGTCACATGCTCGCGGATGCGGTTGCGCGCGCCGATCTCGAGCCGGGTCTTCTCGCCCCGATATTTCAGGTCCTGGGGAATCTCGCCGATCACGGCGAAGGGAAAGATCTCGGTCCCCTCGCCGATCCGCGTGCTGCCGGTGACGACCACATGGCTTCTGAGCAAGACGCCGGCGCCCAGTTCGACCTCTGCCCCGACATGGCAGAAGGGACCGATCACGCAGCCCTCGCCCAGATGCGCGCCCTCTTCGACCAGGGCGGTGGGATGGACGCTTGCGCTCACGCAGCGGGCTCCGCGGACAGGTCCATCATCGCGCTGAACTCCGTCTCGGCCGCGATCTCGCCGCCGACGGCCGCGGTCCCGGCGAACTTCCATACCTTGCCGCCGGGCTTGCCGCGCAGCGTCTCCAGCCGCATCTCGAGCACGTCGCCCGGCACGACCTTGCGGCGGAACCTGGCCTTGTCGATGCCCATGAAGTAGATCAGCATGCCGCGGTCCTCGAGTTCCATGGCCGTGCCGACCATCACCGCCGCGGTCTGCGCCATGGCCTCGACGATTGTGACGCCCGGCATGATCGGATGGCCCGGGAAATGCCCCTGGAAATGCGGCTCGTTCATCGTGACGTTCTTGATGCCCGTCGCGCTGCGGGTGCCGTCGATCTCCACCACCCTGTCCACCAGCAGAAAGGGGTAGCGGTGCGGCAGGATGCGCTGGATGCGCTGGATGTCGGCGGCAAGAAGCTTGGTCATGCGGGCGCTCCGGCGATGGTCGCGCCGTGCTAGCAAGCCGCGCCCGACGGGGCAAGCCGGTCAGCGCATCCCGCCGTCCGGCGCCATGCCCGGTGCCGCGGGCAACTCGGGCGCTCGTGGCGTGGGCATGTTCGGCACCGCGTCTTCCGCGGGCGGCACGTCTTCGGGCTCCGGTATCTCCGGCGCGATGGTGGCATCGAGCCGCTCGATCGCGATGTCGGTGATGTCGATCACCTCGAGGCTCATGAAGACGCTGCGCTGCTCGACGATCACCGCCGCGCCCGCCTCGACCATGACCCTTTGAAGCACTGGCTGCGCCGCCTCGAAAAACGTCCGCCGGGCCGCTTCGCCACGCCGACCCAGGGCGCGCGCCTTCGCGTCCTGTTCGCGCCGGATGCGCATCACGCGCTCGTCGAAGGCATCCGCCGCCGCCCGGAAGGCCTCGGGGTCCATCTCGGCGCGGCGCTCCGTGAGTGCGCGCTCTTCCTCGACGAGTTCGGCCTCGATGCGGCGGTTCTCGGCGGCAAGCTCGGCCCCATCGGCGTCGATCTCCCGCGCCACTCTCTGCCCGTAGGCGGAGTCCGCAAAGAGCCGCTCGGAGTCGACCGTCAGGACCGGCGACTGAAGCATGCCGGTGACGAATGGCCCCTCTCCGGTCGCCGGCTGCGCGTGCGCCGGACCGGCCAGCGCAGCGGCAGACACGACGATGGGGGCAAGCCAGCGGGCGATGAGACCGCGGAACGCCACGCCGTCGCTCAGAACCGGGTCGACAGGGTCAGATCGAAGGCCTGCGTCTCGTCATGCCGGCGTTTCGCGATCGGCTCGGAGAAGTTGAACCGCAAGGGCCCGACCGGCGTGTCCCAGAAGATCGAGAGCCCCACCGTCTGACGCACGGAGAAGTCATCGTAGATCACGTCGTCATTGGTCTGGTCGAGATCCCAAACCGAGCCGATGTCGTAGAAGACGCCGCCACGGATGTTGTATTCCTCGGGCAGGCCCAGCGGAAATTCCGCCTCGAACCGCGCCACCGCATACATGTTCCCGCCCAGAGCCTCGTCGACCCCGGTTGCCGGGTCGCGTTCGCGCGGTCCGATCCCGTCGAGCGTGAAGCCACGCATCCGGGCGGGTCCGAGGAAATAACGGTCCGTGACGCGGCTGCCGCCCGTGGTGTAGTTCAGCATTCCGCCCTCGAACTCGGCGCGCAGGATCACCTCTTCGTTCAGGACGCGCGTCCGGGCGAGCGCGCGGGTCGTGGTTTCGATGAAGGTGTTGTCCCCGCCGACGCCGCCGAAGTTCTGGCCGAACTCCAGCAGGACACCGGCATTGGGATCGAGACCCGTGCGGCGCGTGTCGTAACTGAAGGTGTAGCCCACCGAACTGTCCCACAGCTCCCCGCGCGCCGCTTCGTCCTCGATGATGGCGCCCGCGTCGTCGGCCAGGTCCGACAGGTCGCTGATCTCTGCAGTGTAGCGCAGGCTCAGGCGGCTGTTGTCGGTGACCGGGAAGTTGATCGAGGGCCGGAAACGGCCAATCGCCGTGTCGTAGCTGGCGAGGAAGCGCTCGGTTTCCCGGAACGACAGCGCAAGATCGAAGGTCAGGTCGCGATCCAGCAGAGCGGGCTCGGTGAAGCGCAGGCTGTAGACCCGGTTGTCCAGCCCGCTGGACACCTCGAGCCCCAGACGCTGACCGCGGCCAAGAAAGTTGCGCTCCTCGAACCGGATCAGCGCACCGAACCCGCCGGAAGTCGAATAGGTGCCGCCGAAGGTCAGGCTGCCGGTGGGCTGCTCCTCGACATCGACGTCGACGATCACCTGCTCGGGGCTCGAGCCTTCGCGCGCCTCGACCTCGGCATCCGCGAACAGGCCCAGTGCGCGGATACGTTCGGCGCTTTCGCGGATTTCGCGCGGGTTGAACGGGTCACCCTCCGCGATGCGGAACTGCCGCCGGATGACGCGGTCAAGCGTGGAGGTGTTGCCCTCGATGTCGATTCGCTCGACGAAGATGCGCGGTCCGCGCACCAGCCGATACTCGATGTCGAGTGTCAGCTCGCGGTCGTTCCGGGTGACCTCTGGCTCGACACGGACGAAATCGAGGCCCTGCTCGATCGCCAGCCGCTCGAGCCGCGCAATGTCGTTGTCGATGCGCGAGGGCGAATATGTCTGCCCCGGCCGCGTGCGGATCGCGTTCCGGAAGAGCGGCAGGTTCACCTCGGGCAGGTCGCTGTCAACGCTCAGCCGGCCGAAGGCAAAGCGCTGGCCCTCCTGCACGTTGAAGGTGACGAAATAGCCGTCGCGTTCCTGCGCCAGTTCGGCGTTGACCGAGGTCGTGCGGAAATCCACGTAGCCGCGGGACAGGTAGAAGTCGCGCAGAAGCTGCTTGTCGAACTCGATGCGGTCGGCGACCAGCGTGTCGGACTGGATGAAGGCGCGCAGGATGCCCGCCTGCTTCGTTTCCAGCACGCGGCGCAGCCGACGGTCCGAGAAGGCCTTGTTGCCGACGAAACCGATGCGCTCGATCTCGACGAGATCGCCCTCGAAGATCTCGAACACAAGGTCCACGCGATTGTCGCTGCGCTCGATCACGCGCGGCGTGACGCGGGCCGCGAGACGCCCCTGCGCCTCGTAGGCTTCCACGATTGTCGCAACGTCCGCTTCGGCCTGTGAGGGATTGAAGATGCGTCGCGGCTGCGACCCCACCAGTTCGGCCAGCGCCTCGTCGTCGATGCGCCTGTTGCCCTCGAAGGCGATGCGGTTGACCGTGGGGTATTCCGCCACCCGGATCACCAGCCGCGATCCCTGCGGCACGATCTCCACCGTCTCGAAGAGCCCGCTGTCGAGGATCCGGCCATAGGCCGCGTTCAGCTCTCCGGCGCTGACGGTCTCGCCGCGTGCGATCCCCGCATAGCTCAGGATGGTGCCCGGCTGAACGCGCTCCGCGCCTTCGACGGAGACCGAGGTGAAGCGATAGCTCTGCGCGTCGGCAGCTGCGGTCCAGAGGACCGACAGGATCGCCACCACGATCGCAATCGTTCCGACGGACCGAGACCCGATCCGTCCATGCCCCGGCGCGAGGCCGTCCCCCGATCCCTTGTGCATTGCAGCAACCCGTTCCGACATCCCTCGGAAATCGTGGTATCGGGTGGCGGTATGCTTGTCAAAGCCGTGCGTCGCATGTGCGACGCGGTCCGCGATCCTAAAGCAGGGCCAGGAAGGCTCCGAGGCTCAGGCCCAGAAGGATGGCAGCAGGGTAGATCAGCCAGTCCCAGTTCGGCAGGACGACCAGCCAAAGGCCTGGCTTGCTCGGAACGGTCTGGGTGCCTTGCATGACGTCACGCGGTCCTTCGCCCGGTCGATAGATGACCGTACCGAAGGATTGCGGCAGGATTTTGGCGTTCAGCGCAACATCAGAGGTCCCCGGTCAGGGGCAGAAGAGGTCGTTGGTCAGCGCGAAGACCATGAGGCCCAGGATCAAGGCAAGCCCCGCGCCCATCAGGACCTGAAGCGCGCGGTCCGATGGCGGCCGCCCGGATACCGCCTCGTAGGCATGGAACACCAGGTGCCCGCCATCGAGAATCGGGATCGGGAACAGGTTGAGCAGCCCCACCGCCGTCGACAGCACCGCGATGAACCAGATGAAGCTCATCGCGCCCTGGCTCGCCATCGCGCCCGATGTCTCGGCGATACCGATGGGACCCGACAGGTTGCAGGAGCTGATCGCGCCCGTGATCATGTGCCAGAGGCCCGAAAGCGAGCCCTGGATCACCGTGAAGACCTGAGCGACACCACCCCAGACGGCCTGGAACGGTCCCACCATCTGTGTCGCGGGCTCGAAGACCATCCCGCCGATGATGCCGATGCGCCAGTGGGTCTCGAACCCGCCCCCAGCCTGCGGCTCGTCCGTGCGCTTGGGCTGAAGGGTGAGATCCAGTGTCTCGCCGTCGCGCCACACCGAGAGCGCGAGGGCAGCCCCGTCGGAGGCTTCGACGAACTCCCGCAGCTCGTCGAAGGCCGCGATCTGCTGACCGTTGACGGAGGTGATGACATCGCCCCGCCGCAGGCCGGCGTCCAGCGCGGCGGACTGCGGCATCACCTGCGTCACGATCGGCGGATAGGGATAGGGGCCGGTCACCTCGACCCTGCGCCCGTCGCGCTCGACGAGATAGGGCAGTTCGGGCTGGCGCGGCAGCGCCTCGGAAAAACGCTCGAAGGCATCCGCCTGATCGAAGCCGGGCGGCGCGGTGCCGGCGATCTGCAGGATGCGGTCGCCCTCCTGCAACTCGTTGACGGCCGGGACAGGCCGCAGGTCGCCCACCGCCAGCGGCTCGGCCACTTCGCCGCGGGCGAAGATCACGGCGGCGAAGACCAGCACGGACAGAACGAAGTTGAACATCGGCCCGGCGGCCACCGTCAGCGACCGCGCCCAGAGCGGCGCGCCCGCCATGGTGTGCCGCCGCTCTTCGGGCGACATGTGCGCCAGCTGCTCCGGATCGGTGCTGCTGGCGGCATCGGCATCGCCCTTGAACTTGACGTAGCCGCCAAGCGGCAGTGCGGCGATCTGCCACTGCGTGCCGCGCCTGTCCATGCGCGACCAGATCACCGGGCCGAACCCCAGCGAGAACACGTCGGCCTCGATCCCGGTCCAGCGCCCGACGATGTAGTGGCCGTATTCGTGGATGGCCACGATCACCGACAGGGCCACGATGAAGGCGATAATGGTCCAGACGAACCCGCCAAACTGCGGGACAAGGCTCAGCGCGTCCAAGGTGGGCTCCTCAGGCTGCTCGTTCGGAAATGATGTTTCGCGCGGTCGCGCGGGCAAGGGCATCCAATGCCGAAACGTTATCTAGGGTGAAAGCGGCATCAATGCGACCCGGCTCTGACGAAAGCCGGGTGAGCGTCTCCTCGACCACCTCGGCCATCTTCAGGAATCCGATACGCCCGGCGATGAAGCCGTCGAGCGCCGTTTCCTTCGCGGCGTTGAAGGCGGCACCGCAGAGCCCGCCGCGCGCCATCACCTCGCGCGCAAGCCGAAGCGCGGGGTAACGGCGGTCGTCCGGCGCGCGGAAGGTCAGCTGCCCCACCTGCGCCAGGTCCAGCCGCTCGACCGGCAGCGCGCGCCGCTCCGGCCAGTTCAGCGCATAGCCGATCGCATGGCGCATGTCCGGCGGCCCGACATGCGCCATCAGCGCTCCGTCGGCGAATCCCACCAGCGCGTGGACGATGGATTCAGGGTGCACCAGCACCTCGATCCGCGCGGGGTCTATCCCGAAGAATTCACGGGTTTCGATGACTTCCAGCGCCTTGTTGAACATCGATGCGCTGTCGATCGTGATGCGCTGGCCCATCGCCCAGTTGGGATGGGTCGAGGCCTCGGCCAGCGTGGCCTGCGCCAGCCGCTCCAGCGGCCAGTCGCGGAAGGCGCCGCCGCTTGCGGTGATGACGATGCGTTCCACCGCCGCGCGGTCCTCGCCCACGAGGCCCTGAAAGATGGCGCTGTGCTCGCTGTCCACCGGCAGGACCGTGGCACCGTGCCTGCGCGCGGTCTCCATCACCAAGGGGCCGGCGCAGACCATGCTTTCCTTGTTGGCCAGCGCCAGCGTCGCGCCCTGTTCCAGCGCCGCGAGGCCCGGGGCAAGGCCCGCGGCGCCCACGATGGCCGACATCACCCAGTCCGCGGGGCGCGCGGCGGCCTCGATCAGCGCGCCCTGCCCGGCCGCTGCCTCCACGCCCGAGCCTTCGAGCGCGGCGCGCAGGTCGTCCAGGCACTCCTCATGCGCCGTCACGGCCACCTGCGCGCGGACCCGGCGCGCATCTGCGGCCAGCTGCGCCACGTTTCGCCCGCCGGTCAGCGCCACGACCTCGAAGTCATCTTCCCCAGCACGATGGATCAGATCGAGCGTGTTCTGCCCGATCGAGCCCGTGGCGCCCAGGATCGAGACCCGCTTCACGAGGGAACCCCCGGCGGAAAGGCCACGACCTGTTCCGCGATCAGCACGAAGACCGAGGCCCCAAGCATTCCGTCGAAGCGGTCCAGAAGCCCGCCGTGCCCGGGCAGCAGCGACGAACTGTCCTTCACCCCGACATGCCGCTTGATCGCGCTTTCGGCGATGTCGCCCATCTGCGCGGCCAGCGCCACCGCGATGGACACAGCGATCAGCCCGGTGCCGGCGCCGGTCAGGCCGGCAAAGCCGGTGCCCACGGCGGCGCCGCCCAGCCAGCCGGCCACCGTGCCGGACCACGTCTTCTTCGGGCTCACGCGCGGCCAGAACTTCGGCCCGCCGATCATCCGGCCGGCGAAATAGCCCATCACGTCACTCGCCACGACTACGGCCACCAGCCACAGCATCCAGGTCACGCCAAAATCGTCGCGCAGCGCCATCATGCCGAACCCGGCCAGCAGCACCAGGACCGTGTAGCCCATGTAGAGCGCACGCTCCCGCGCGATCAGCCCGAAGCCCAGGATCGCGGGCGCGATCAGCAGCGGCAGCGCAAGACCCGGCGGCAGGTAGATCGCCACCATCGCCGCCCCGCCCGTCAGAAGCCCGAGCCCGATCTGCCCGCGCCAGCCCGGCATCAGCATGCCGACCAGTTCCCAGACCATGAGGCCGCAGATCAACGCGACCAGCGCGTGAAAGACGTGCCCCCCCGCCCAGATGCCCCCGGCCCCGATCGCCACCAAGGCCGCGCCCGTGCCCAGCCGCACGGTCAGGTCGTCCCACCTGGCGCCTGTCGCCATGGGCCTACCGCGCGACCGCGCCGCCCGCCGCCGCCACCTTCACCCCGCCGAAGCGCCGGTCGCGCCGCGCGTAGCTTGCCAGCAGACGGCCGAACTCGGCACGGGTGAAATCGGGCCACAGCGTATCGACGAATTCATATTCCGCATAGGCCGACTGCCACAGCAGGAAATTGGAGATTCGGGCCTCGCCGCTGGTGCGGATCACGAGATCCGGGTCCGGCAGCACGCAGGTGTCGAGGTAACGCGGCAGCGTCTCCTCGTTCACGTCCTCGGGGCGCAGGTGCCCGCGCGCGACATCCTCGGCCAGCCGCCTGGTCGCCCGCGCCACCTCGTCCCGGCCCCCGTAGTTGAGCGCAACGGTAAGATGGGTGGTCTGGCACTGTTGCGTCAGCGCCTCGAGCTCGTCCATCAGTCCGACGAGCTTCGCGTCGAGGCGCACGCGGTCGCCGATGAACCGCACCCGCACGTCGTTGGCAAGCAGCGCCCGCGCCTCGCGCCGGATATAGCCGCGAAACAGGCTCATCAGGCCCGCGACCTCGGCCTGCGTCCGTTTCCAGTTCTCCGTCGAGAAGGCGAAAACGGTCAGATAGTCGACCCCGTAGTCCGGGCAGGCCTCGACGATCTCGCGCACGCGCCTGGCGCCCGCGTGATGCCCGAAGATTCGCGGGCGGCCACGCATCGTCGCCCAGCGGCCGTTGCCGTCCATGATGATCGCCACATGACGCGGGCCGCGCGTTGCGGCGCTCTGGGCGGGGGGAACCGGCATCCCCCTCACACCTGCATGATTTCGGACTGCTTGGATTCGAGCGCCTGATCCACAGCCTTGATGTAGCGGTCCGTAAGCTCCTGCACCTCGTCTTCGTAGAGCTTCTGCTCGTCCTCGGACATGCCCTGCGCCTTGGCCTTCTTGATCTGGTCCATGCCGTCGCGGCGCACGTTGCGGATCGCGACGCGCGCGCTTTCGGCATACTGCGCGGCGACCTTGCCCAGCTCGCGGCGCCGTTCCTCGTTCAGTTCCGGGATCGGCAGCATGATGATCGTGCCGTTGAGCTGGGGGTTTATCCCGAGCCCGCTTTCGCGGATCGCCTTCTCGACCTTGCCGACCAGGCTCTTGTCCCAGACGTTGATGGTGATCATCCGCGGCTCGGGCACGTTTACCGTGCCCACCTGGTTGATCGGTGTCTTCGTGCCGTATGCCTCGACCATGACCGGCTCGAGCATCGAGGCCGAGGCGCGGCCGGTGCGCAGGCTGTTCATCTCGGTCTTGAGCGATGCCATCGCGCCCTGCATGCGCCGCTCAAGGTCGTCGGTGTCGATCTCGATCTCGTCGTCCGCCATCGCTCTGCTCTTTTTCCTCGGGCGCTTTCGCCTTTGCGCCAGTCTATCGTCAGCCGTGCACCATTGTATAGGTGCCTTCCCCGGCAAGAATGCCCCGGAAGCCGCCCGGCTCGTCCAGCGAGAAGACGATGATCGGCAGGTTGTTGTCCCGCGCCAGCGCGATCGCCGAGGCGTCCATCACCTTCAGGTGGTCGGCCAGCACCTGGTCATAGGTGATCCGGTCGTAGCGCGTGGCCTCCGGATTCGTCATCGGGTCGGAATCGTAGACGCCATCCACTTTCGTTCCCTTGAAGATCGCCTCGCAGGCCATCTCGTTGGCGCGCAGCGTGGCCGCCGTGTCAGTGGTGAAATAGGGATTGCCGGTGCCTGCCGCGAAGATGCAGACGCGCTTCTTCTCCAGATGCCGCACAGCGCGGCGACGGATGTAGGGCTCGCAGATCTGGTCCATCGGGATCGCGCTGATGACGCGGGTGAAGACGCCCAGGCTTTCCAGCGCGGACTGCACGGCAAGCGCGTTCATCACCGTGGCCAGCATCCCCATGTAGTCGGCGGTGGTGCGCTCCATCCCCTGCGCCGCGCCCTGCAACCCGCGAAAGACGTTGCCGCCGCCGATCACCATGCAGATCTCCACGCCCAACTCGTGGACCGAGGCGACCTCGCGCGCGATGCGGGCCACGGTGGGCGGGTGCAGCCCGTAGGCCTGCGGTCCCATCAACGCCTCGCCCGAGAGCTTGAGCATCACGCGCCGGTAGGTGGTCTTGGGGGGCTGGGATGCCATGTTGCGCGCGCTCCGGGGCAGGTCTAGGGTCGCGCGCAAAATGTCCGAAAAGCCGGGCGGGTTCAATGCGCCCGCGCCGGACCGTTTGCGCCAGCCGAATGACCGCCCCCAAATCATTGGAACTGAACGATATCCCCCGTGACCTCCCGGTGCTGATCGCCGGCCCGACGGCAAGCGGCAAGTCGGCGCTGGCGCTCCGGATCGCCGAGGCGCAGGGCGGCGTGATCGTCAACGCCGACGCGGTGCAGGTCTACGGCTGCTGGCGCGCGCTCAGCGCGCGGCCCACTCCGGCAGAGGAAGCCCGCGCGCCTCACGCGCTCTACGGCTTTCTGCCGGCGGAAGAGGAGTATTCCGTGGGCCAATGGCTGCGCGACGTCGCGCCGCTGCTTGCAGACGGCCGGCGCCCGATCGTGACCGGGGGCACCGGGCTGTATTTTTCGGCGCTGACCGAGGGGCTTGCAGAAATTCCGCCGATCCCCAAGAGCGTGCGCGCGGAAGCGAACGCACGGCTCGCGGAGGGCGGGTTGCCCGCGCTGCTGGCCGAGCTGGACGCCGAGACCGCGGCGCGCATCGACCGCGCCAATCCCGCGCGGGTGAGCCGTGCCTGGGAAGTGTTGCGCGCGACCGGGCGCGGCCTTGCGCGATGGCAGGACGAGACCGGCCCGCCCCTGCTGCCGCTCGGCCGGACCCTGCCGATCGTCGTCGCCGCGCCGCGAGAGTGGCTGGCAGACCGGATCGAGGCCCGCTTCGATGCCATGCTCGGGCACGGCGCGCTTGACGAGGTGCGCGCGCTGCTGCCCCGCTGGCGCGCGGACCTGCCGGCCGCCAAGGCGATCGGCGCGCCGGAACTGGCGGCGCATCTGCGCGGAGAGCTGTCGCTCGAGGCGGCCCGCGCCGACGCGATCGCCGCGACCCGCCGTTTCGCGAAGCGTCAGCGCACATGGTTCCGCGCGAGAATGGGCGCATGGCACACGGTGGACGCGCGCACCGCCTGATCCGCCCGCGCCGCAGGCGACGGGCCGCCGAGCACGCGTTCCGACGCGCCGTTCTCCCCGGCCACGGGTTGGCAAACGGGGGGTCGAGGTGCGATGCAGACAGGGAGACTCGAAGGGAATCGTCCGCGCCATGAGCTTCATCCGATCGCTCACGGATCAGCGCGCCGCAGCGCGCTGCGTCACGCTATCGCAGCTTGCGCCGCAGGGTGCCTGGCAACTCTCGCTGCTGCACGACCGTCCGCAGCACCTGCTGATCTGGACCACCAGGGGACAGGGCCGGGTGACGATCGAGGGGCTGCGACGCGGCGTGTCGGTGCACAACGCGCTTTTCGTTCCGGCGGGTACCCTTTTCGCCTACGAGATCGGCGCGCAGGGCTTCGGGCTGGCGCTGGAAATTCCCACATGGCTGCCGCTTGGGCTTCCGGGTTCGCCCCATCACCTGCGCCTGCGCGACAACCGGGCGCAGGCCGAGATCACCGGAATCCTCGAGGCGATGCAACGCGAACAGAGCCGCGCGCAGCCGCTGATGGCCGAGGCTCAGGCGGCCCAGGCCGCGCTGGCCTCCGTCTGGCTCCGGCGCCAGATCCAGTTGCAGCCCGCCGAGGCGCGCCGGCAGACCGCGGCCGAGACGATGGTGCAGGACTTCTGCCGCCGCGTCGTCACGGGCTTCCGGTCCGGGCAGCTGCCGGGCGACTTTGCGGACGAGCTGGGCGTGCCGATGCGCGAGCTCGACCGTGTGTGCCGCGACTGCGCGGGGCGCAGCGCCGACGAGATCCTGACCGAACGCGTCGTCCACGAGGCGCGGATGATGCTCGCGCGGCCCGGGCTTGGCCCGGCCGACGCGGCCGAGCGGCTGGGCTTTGCCAGCACGGACTATTTCGAGCGCTACCTCGCCCACCACGGGGGAGGCGCGTCCGCGGCGCCAAGGCGCAGGGCGGCCGGCGCCTGAGCCCGACGGGTCTGGACAAAGCCGGACATGTCGTTTTTTCTCTCTGCCCATGTCGCTTTTGTAACGGCCTTCGCCGAAAGCAATCATTGACGGACGCAATCAAAGCGTGCCGAATGGTAAGGTATCGCCGTCCAGCGGCCACCGAACGTCTGCCGGCGCCGCCGGCGGAACGTCACGAACGTAACAAGGGGAGAGACCGATGACCCACCCGACGATCAACGGAAAGCCCGTGCATCCGGCCGCCCGGATGTATGCGCGCGAGTTCCGTGAGGGCAAGCTGAGCCGTCGCGAATTCCTCGCGCGCACGACGAGCCTCGGGGTGACGGCGGCGGGTGCCTACGCGCTTGGCGGCCTCGCGATGCCCGGCGCCGCAAAGGCACAGGAGGCGCGCGACGGCGGCACCCTGCGGTTCCAGATGGACGTGCGCGCGCTCAAGGATCCGCGCACGGCGGACTGGTCGGAGATCGCCAACGTCTATCGCTGCTGGCTCGACTATCTGGTGGAATACCAGGCGGACGGCTCGTTCCGGCCCATGCTGCTGGAAAGCTGGGAGATCAACGAGGACGCGACGGAATACGTCCTCAAGGTCCGCGAGGGCGTGACCTGGAACAACGGCGATGCCTTCACGGCCGAGGACGTGGCGCACAACATCCGCCGCTGGTGCGAGCGCGACGTCGAGGCCAACTCGATGGCCGCGCGCATGGCCTCGCTCATCGATGAAGAGACCGGGCAGGCCCGCGAAGACGCGATCGAGGTGACCGGCGAATACGAGATCGTCCTGCGCCCCTCGGTGCCCGACATCACGCTGATCGCGGGGTTCGCGGACTATCCGGGCGCGATCGTGCATCCCTCCTACAACGGCGAGGATCCGGCCGAGGTGCCGATCGGCACCGGCCCCTTCCTGCCCGAGAGCCACGAGGTCGGCATCCGCTCGGTGCTGGTGCGCAACCCCGATCACACGTGGTGGGGCACCGACGTCTACGGCGGCCCGTATCTCGACCGGCTGGAATTCGTCGACTTCGGAACCGACCCGGCCTCCTGGATCTCGGCGGCGGAAGCCGAAGAGGTGGACGTGCTCTACGAGTCGGTGGGCGAGTTCATCGAGATCCTCGACGCCATCGGCTGGACAAAGTCCGAGGCCGTGACCGCCAACACCATCACCATCCGCCCGAACCAGGAGGCGGAAGTGGATGGCGAGAAGCCCTACGCCGACGCCCGCGTGCGTCGTGCGCTGGCGATGGCGGTGGACAACGCCGTCTGTCTCGAACTGGGCTACGCAGGGCTCGGCACCGTCGCGGCCAACCATCATGTCTGCCCGATCCACCCCGAGTATGCCGACATCGGCCCGGCGCCGCACGATCCCGCGGGCGCGGTTGCGCTGATGGAAGAGGCCGGGATGGCCGATTTCGAGCACGAGCTGATCTCGATCGACGACGACTGGCGCAAGAACACCACCGATGCGGTGGCGGCCCAGCTGCGCGACGCGGGCATCAACGTGCGCCGGACGGTGCTGCCCGGCTCGACCTTCTGGAACGACTGGGCGCAGTATCCCTTCAGCTCGACGAACTGGAACATGCGCCCGCTGGGGGTGCAGGTGCTGGCGCTGGCCTATCGCACGGGCGAGGCCTGGAACGAGACGGCCTATGCCAACCCCGAGTTCGACTCGAAGCTGGCAGAGGCGCTGTCCATCGCCGATGCGGACAAGCGCCGCGAGGTGATGGCCGAGATCGAGCAGATGCTGCGCGACGACGGCGTGATCATCCAGCCCTACTGGCGCTCGATCTACCGCCACTACACCGACGAGGTGGTGGGCGCGGAGATGCACCCGACCTTCGAGGTCCACTCCTACCAGCTCGGCTTCAAGGCCTGAGAGGCGGACGGGGCGCGGTCCGGCCGCGCCCCGTCCCGATGCAAGAATAACCGGAAGCGGACGGGGCGCGACAAGAGCCCGTCGCCGACTGACCGACAGGGGCGCGCATGGGATTGTTCTTTCTGAGGCGGCTGGGGGTGATGCTCCTCACCGCGCTCTGCCTGACCTTCATCGTCTTCTTCCTGACGAACCTCTATCCAAATCTCGAGAAGCTCGCGAAGGCGCAGGGCAACATGCGGATGACCGACGCCGAGGTCACCCAGTGGCTCGGCAATCGCGGCTATCTCGAGCCCGTGCCGCTGAAATACGCGCAATGGCTGGGCGTGGCGCCGGGCTGGACGCAAGAGGTCACCTCGGGCGGCGAGACGCGGATCCGCGGCCGCTGCATCGACGGCGACGTCGCGCCCGAGATCGCGGCAGAGGCGCCGCGCTTCTGCGGCGTTCTGCAGGGCGACTGGGGCTACTCCACCGTGTTCCGCGAGAACGTCTCTGACATCATCGCCACCCGGCTGGGTCTGACGGGCTACCTGATGCTGTGGGTCATGCTGCTGATGGTGCCCACTGCGCTTCTGGTGGGCGTGCTGGCGGGGATGCGCGAGGGCTCGCGCACCGACCGGACGCTGTCGACCTTCGCGATCACCACGACGGCGACGCCGGAATACGTCTCGGGCGTGATCCTGATCGCGGTCTTCGCCTCCTCTGCCGTGGGCCTGCGGTGGTTCAAGGGCACCGCGACGGCGGCGATGGACAACCCGACCTTCGAGAACTTCTTCCTGCCGGTGCTGACCATCGCGCTTTACGGCATGGGCTACATCGCCCGGATGACCCGCGCCTCGATGGCCGAGGTGATGACCGCGCAATACATCCGCACCGCGCGGCTCAAGGGCGTGAGCTTTCCCAACATCGTGATGAAGCACGCGCTCAGGAACGCGCTGATCGCGCCCTTCACGGTGATCATGCTGCAGTTCCCCTGGCTGCTGAACGGCGTCGTGATCGTGGAGACGCTGTTCAACTACAAGGGCTTTGGCTGGACGCTGGTGCAGGCGGCGGGCAACAACGACATCGAGCTGCTGCTCGCGGTTTCGGTGGTGTCGGTGATCGTGGTGCTGGTCACGCAGCTGATCTCGGACATCGGCTACGTCTATCTCAACCCGCGCATCAGCGTCACCTGAGCAGGAGGGCAGGATCATGGAACCCTTGACCTGGACCGGCGCCCTCGGCCCCGTCCTGACGCCGCTGATGATGGCCGCGGTGGCGGTCTTCCTGCTGGCGCTCGTCGCCAACCTGGGACTGTCGTTCGCCGGATCGAAATCCGGCGAGATCGCCTACGAGAACGGGCAGGCGGTGCTGGTCAGCCGCTCGCCGCTCGACTACGCGACGATGGCGATGAAATACGCGGTGCTGCTCTTTCTCGCCTGCTGTCTTGCCTACATCGTCGCCGGCATGGTGATCCCCGACGCGCAGACCAAGGGGATCATCGCCACCCTCGCCGGGCGGCTCACGCCGGTCTGGATCGCGCTCGTCGTGACCTTCGCGCTGTCGATCCGGTTCAAGCGGCGGCTCGGCCTCTACGGCAAGCTCTTCGACAGCATGATCGGCATGATCGGCTTCGGCATCGTGATGTTCTGGGTCTTCGCCGCGGTCTTCGGCGGACCGCTCGACATGATCGTCACGCATGACCCGCTCAACCAGATCTCCGGCATGAAGAACGAGATTCCCGGCAGCCCGGTGCAGGACGCCGCCGAGCGCGGCATCTACCCCTATTACCTGCTGGGCGGCGACAACCTGGCGCGCGACGTCTTCTCGCGCATGATCGAGGGCGGCTGGGAGGTGATGAAGATCGCCCCCTTCGCCACGCTCTTCGCCTTCATGGTGGGCATCACGCTGGGCCTGCCGGCGGGCTTCTACGGCGGTCGGCTGGACACCTTCCTGTCCTTCCTTGCCAACCTCATCCTCGCCTTCCCGGTGATCCTGCTCTTCTACCTGCTGGTCACGCCCGAGATCGTGGCGACCGGCATCCCCGTCTACATGGCGGCGGTGCTGTTCCTCTTCCCGATCATCTTCGTCACCGTGCTGGTGAATTCGCGCTACCACACGCAGCCGGCGATCCGAACGCCGGTGCTGGCGGTGATCCTGGTGGTGCTGGGCTGGCTCTACCTGTCGCTCGTCCACCAGCAGGGCTCGAGGATCGACTTCCTGGGGCCGCTCGCCTTCCTCGATCTCTTCGACATCCCCGGCGGCATCCTGGTGGTCTTCGTGGCGGTGATGTTCGTCAACTCGCCCACGGTGTTCCGCATCGTCCGGGGCCTGACGATGGACATCAAGACGCGCGACTACGTCGCCGCCGCGCAGACCCGCGGCGAGGGCGTTTGGTACATCATGCTGTGGGAGATCCTGCCCAACGCGCGCGGGCCGCTGATCGTCGATTTCTGCCTGCGGATCGGCTACACCACGATCCTGCTGGGCACGCTGGGCTTCTTCGGCCTGGGCCTGCCGCCGGAATCCCCCGACTGGGGCTCGACGATCAACGAGGGGCGCAAGCTCCTGTCGATCTACCTGCACCCCGCCCTGCCGCCGGCGCTGTCGCTCCTGAGCCTCGTGCTGGGGCTCAACCTGCTGGCCGACGGGCTGAGGGAGGAATCCCTGCGCGACTGATCCCGGCGCCGCTTGGCGTGCCCTTCGGCCGCGTCTCGCGAAGCGCGACCGGAGGGAGCGATGAGCGCGCCGCAACACCACGACGCTCCGACAAGGGAGAGGCACATGGCGAAATGGGACTATGACGGCCCGATTCTGGAGATCGACCGACTCTCGATCTCCTTCTTCACCCGGCTGCGCGAGATCCCGGCCGTGATGGACTTTTCCGTGACGGTGCAGCCGGGCGAGGCCGTGGGCCTCGTGGGCGAATCGGGCTGCGGCAAGTCCACCGTGGCGCTTGGCGTGATGCAGGACCTGGGCGTGAACGGAAAGGTTGTCGGTGGCTCGATCACCTACAAGGGCCGCGACCTGAGCGCGATGACCGACGACGAGCTGCGCGACATCCGCGGTCACGAGATCGCGATGATCTACCAGGAACCGATGGCCAGCCTGAACCCGGCGATGAAGATCGGCAGGCAGCTGATCGAGGTGCCGATGATCCACGAGGGCATCTCGGAAAAGGAAGCGTGGGCCCGCGCGCTCGAGACGGTCGCCGACGTGAAGCTGCCCGACCCCGAGCGCATCATGAAGAGCTATCCGCACCAGCTGTCGGGCGGCCAGCAGCAGCGCATCGTCATCGCGATGGCGCTGATGTCGAAACCCTCGCTGCTCATTCTCGACGAGCCCACAACCGCGCTCGACGTGACGGTCGAGGCGGCCGTCGTGGACCTGGTGAAGGACCTCGGGCGCAAATACGGCACCTCGATGCTCTTCATCAGCCACAACCTCGGGCTCGTGCTCGAAACCTGCGACCGCATCTGCGTGATGTATTCCGGCGAGGCGGTCGAGCGCGGCGACATCGAAACCGTGTTCAACAAGATGCGCCACCCCTACACGCAGGCGCTCTTCCGCTCGATCCCGCTGCCGGGCGCGAACAAGAACGAGCGTCCCCTCAAGGCCATTCCCGGCAACTTCCCCCTGCCCCACGAGCGGCCGCCGGGCTGCAACTTCGGCCCGCGCTGCGACTATTTCGAGGCCGGGCGCTGCGATCAGGGCCACATCTGGATGGAAAACGTGGACGAGGCGGGCACGCATGAGTCCCGCTGCCTGCGCTGGCGCGAGATCGACTGGGACAAGCCGCTGATCGCGGAGGAGCACAAGGAGAAGGCCGAGATCGGCCAGACCGTGCTGAAGATGGACAAGCTGAAGAAATACTACGAGGTGGCGGCCAACGCGCTCTTCGGCGGCGGCGAAAAGCGCGTCGTGAAGGCCAACGAGACGCTGAGCTTCGAAGCGCGGGAATCGGAGACGCTTGCCATCGTGGGGGAATCGGGCTGCGGCAAGTCGACCTTCGCCAAGGTGCTGATGGGCCTCGAGACCGCGACCGACGGGCAGATCCTGCTCGACAACCGCAACATCGAGAAGATCGGGATCGAGGACAGGGATACCCAGACCGTCGCCGACATCCAGATGGTCTTCCAGAACCCCTTCGACACGCTAAACCCGTCGATGACCGTTGGCCGGCAGATCATGCGCGCGCTCGAGGTCTTCAAGTTCGGCAACTCCGAGGCAGAGCGCCGCGAGAAGATGCTGGGACTCCTCGACCTCGTGAAGCTGCCGCGCGAATTCGCCGACCGGATGCCGCGCCAGCTTTCCGGCGGACAGAAGCAGCGCGTGGGCATCGCCCGCGCCTTCGCCGGCGGCGCGCGGATCGTGGTGGCGGACGAGCCGGTCTCGGCGCTGGACGTCAGCGTTCAGGCCGCGGTCACCGATCTTCTGATGGAGATCCAGCGCGAGCAGAAGACGACGCTGCTGTTCATCAGCCACGACCTGTCGATCGTGCGGTACCTCTCGGACCGGGTCATGGTGATGTATCTGGGCCATGTGGTCGAGATCGGCTCGACGGACCAGGTCTTCGCCCCGCCCTATCACCCCTATACCGAGGCGCTGCTCTCTGCCGTGCCCATCGCCGACACCCATGTCGAGAAGAAGCGCATCGTGCTCGAGGGCGAGATTCCCTCCGCGATGAACCCGCCGCCCGGCTGCCCCTTCCAGACGCGCTGCCGCTGGAAGGCGAAGGTGCCCGGCAACAAGTGCGAGACCGAGGTGCCGCCGATGGTGACGCTCGGCACCGGCCACCAGGTGAAATGCCACCTCTCGGCCGCGGAGTTCGAGAGCATGGAGCCGGTGATCAAGGTCGCCGCGGAGTAGCGCAGCACGGGCGGGTCCAAGGCGCTTGCAAGCGCCTTTCCCGCGTCGGGATGCAGCCCCGGCGCGCGACTGCCGCAGCCCGCGCAGAAGGGCCTTGCAAGGCCCTTCACGGCCTCCGGCTCAGCGTTCGGCGCGCGATGCGGCCGTCAACGGCCGAGAATCACCCGCACGTAATTCTGCGTCTCGTCGTAGGGCGGCACCCCGCCGTGCTTGCGCACCGCCTCCGGCCCGGCGTTGTAGGCGGCAAGCGCCAGCCGCCAGTCGCGAAAGGCGCGATACTGTTCGGCAAGGTAGCGTGCGCCCCCGTCCAGGTTCTGGTGGGGGTCGTCGGGATCGATGCCCAGCATGCCTGCCGTCACCGGCATCAGCTGCGCAAGTCCCCGCGCCCCCTTGTGCGACACCGCGCGCGGGTTCCAGTTCGATTCCTGCTGCACCAGCCGCAGGAAGAGGTTCTCCGGGATGCCGTGCCGGCGTGCCGCCTCCTTGGCCACCGCCAGCCACTCGCCGCGATAGCGCCCCTCGAAGGCGGGCGCGTTGCCCCATTTCGTGGGAACTTCGGCCTGCGGCGGTTGCAGGCGGACCGAGTTGCGGTATTGCTGCGCCGCGCGGTTATCGAGCACGGATGTCTGCGACCGGAAGAGATGTGCCCGGTTTTTCGACGACAGAACGTCGGCCGGCGCGGAGACCGGCAGAACGAGCGCGACCGCGGCCAGCGTGGCGAGAAGTCCCTTCATCCGTCCCGTTCCTGTCCCGCCGCGAGTATAGCCGCACAACTGCGCTCAGGCCAGCCAAGCTTTTTTGGCTTTCCTTAACCATGCCGCGGTGATGTAACGGGGCGCAACGAACGACGGAGGAACGCATGGCAGGCTCGGTGAACAAGGTCATCCTGATCGGCAATCTGGGCCGCGACCCGGAGGTGCGCACGTTTCAGGACGGCGGCAAACTCTGCAACCTGCGGATCGCAACCAGCGAAACCTGGAAGGACCGGAACACCGGCGAACGGCGGGAGCGGACCGAGTGGCATAGCATCGTGCTGCGTGGAGAGGGTCTGGTCCGGGTGGCCGAACAATACCTGCGCAAGGGTTCCAAGGTCTACATCGAAGGTCAGCTTCAGACCCGGAAATGGCAGGACCAGTCCGGGCAGGACCGATATTCCACCGAAGTCGTCGTAAGCGGTCCCAACAGCACCCTGACCATGCTCGACAGCCGCGGGGGCGGCGGCGGCGACGACCACGCCGGCGGGGGCGGAGGCTACGGCGGCGGCCGCTCCGGCCCGCCCGACGACGGCGGCTTCGGAGGGGGCGGCGGCGGCTCGCGCGACTACGACGACGAGATCCCGTTCTAGACGCCCCACCAAGACCGCCGACGCCCAGCGCCCCGCCCTGCCCCGCACCGCAGGTTCAGCGGTCGCCCCTCGGCCGCGGCCGGTCACCCCTTCGCGAGGCGCACCGCTTCGGCCGCAGGGGCCCGCCGAACGACACGCGCGGGTCGTCCGTCATTCTTCCTGGATGGAGATCCACGCGGGGGTGAGCGCGCCGGGCGCGCGACGGGCGGCAGACAGCCCCCCTTGCGGCGGACCGACCCGGCGCGAGACACGATCCCTGCGCGCCCTTTCCCTTGCCCTCCGCACCCCCTAGATCACGGGCATGACATGGTCCTTCTCCATCGGCCGGCTCTTCGGGTCGGAGCTTCGGGTACATGCCACCTTCTTCCTGCTCCTGCTGTGGGTGGGGCTGGTTGCCTTCCTCGATGGCGGCTGGCCTGCCGCCGTCGAGAACCTGATCTTCGTCGCGGCGCTCTTCGCCTGCGTCGTGGCGCATGAATTCGGCCACGCGCTGACCGCGCGGCGCTACGGGATCAGGACGCCCGATATCACGCTGCTGCCCATCGGCGGGCTCGCGCGGCTCGAATCGATGCCCGAGAAGCCGGGGCAGGAAATCCTCGTGGCGCTCGCGGGGCCGGCGGTGAACATCGTGATATGGGCCGCGCTGGTGCTGATCCTGGGCGCGCAGACCTGGTCCGCCTCGCTGGAGAACGTGGCCGACCCGGAGACGAGCTTTCTTGCCCGGCTGGCGGCTGTGAACCTCTTCCTCGCCGTCTTCAACCTGCTTCCGGCCTTCCCGATGGATGGCGGGCGGGTGTTCCGCGCCGCGCTGTCGCTGATCACCGACCGCGTCCGCGCGACGCAGATCGCCGCGGCCGGCGGGCAGGTCCTTGCCTTCGCGCTGGGGCTTCTGGGGCTCGTCGGCGGCAACCCCGTTCTGCTGCTGATCGCCTTCTTCGTCTTCATCGCGGCGGGGGCGGAATCGAACGATGTGGCGATGCGCGAGGTGGCGCGCCGGATGCGCGCCCGCGACGCGATGATCACCACCTTCGACAGTCTCGGGCCCGACGACACCGTAGGCGCGGCCGGTCAGGCGCTGATCCGCACGACGCAGGGCGAGTTCCCCGTGCTCGACGCGCAGGGGCGCCTGCTGGGCCTGCTCACGCGCAACGACATCTTCCGCGAAAGCGCCGAGGGCCACGCCAGCCGCCGCGTGGCAGAAGTGATGGCCACCGACATCCCCTCGGTCGGCCTGGCCACCGGGCTCGAGTCGGTCTTCGACGCGATGTACCGGCAGAACGCGCCCGCCGTCGCCGTGGTGCGCGAGGGCGGATACCTGATCGGCTACATCACCCGCGAGAACCTGGGCGAGCTGATGGTGCTGCAGGGCCGGCGCGGGCGCTAGCGCGCCGCCAGCGCGTCGTCGAGCACCGCGCGCAGCGGCGCCTCCGGCACCTCGTCGGCGACGAAGGCCTGCCCGATCCCGCGCGCGAGGATGAAGCGCAGACGCCCGTCCAAAACCTTCTTGTCCTGTGCCATGAGCGCGATCAGGCCCTGCGTGGCGGGCAGCGGGCCGGGGATGTCGGCCAGATCGGTCACCATGCCCATGTCGCGGAAATGCGCGCGCACGCGCGACGGCTCTTCCTGCGCGCAGAGCCCCAGCCGCGCGGAAAGCTCGAAGGCCAGCGCGCAGCCGGCCGAGACGCCCTCGCCGTGCAGCAACCGGTCGGAGTAGCCGGTCGCGGCCTCCAGCGCGTGGCCGAAGGTGTGGCCCAGGTTCAGCAGCGCGCGCTCGCCCTGCTCGGTCTCGTCGCGCGCCACGATGGCGGCCTTCATCGCGCAGGAGCGGCGCACCGCCTCGATCCGCGCGGCCAGGTCGCCGCCGGCGATCGCCGCGCCATGCTCTTCCAGCCACTCGAAGAAATCCGCGTCGCCCAGCAGACCGTATTTCGCCACCTCGGCGTAGCCCGCCAGCAGGTCGCGCCGCGGCAGCGTCTCCAGCGCCGCGATGTCGGCCAGCACCAGCGAGGGCTGGTGGAAGGCGCCGATCAGGTTCTTGCCCTGCGGGCTGTTGATCCCGGTCTTGCCGCCCACAGAGCTGTCGACCTGCGCAAGCAGCGTTGTGGGCAGCTGCACGAAGCGCACGCCGCGGCGCAGGATCGCGGCGGCGAAACCAACCAGGTCGCCGATCACCCCGCCGCCCAGGGCAAGGACCAGATCGCGGCGCTCCACCCGTTCGGCCAGCAGCCACTCGACCACCTCGCGCAGCCGGTCCCAGCTCTTGGTGATCTCGCCGGGCGGCAGGTCGAGCCGCCGCGCGGCGATGCCTTCCGCCGCAAGCCCCGCCTCCAGCGTGGCCCAGTGGCGCGCGGCAACCGCCCTGTCGGCCACGACCCAGACCCGCGGGCGCGCCAGCAGCGGCGCGATCTCGGCGCCGGCGCGCGCCAGCAGCCCCGCGCCGATGCGGATGTCGTAGCCGCGCGCGCCCAGTTCGACCCTCAGCGTCTCGATCGTCATCGCGCCTCCAGCACGTCGGGCCGGGACAGCAGCGCCTCGACCACCCGGCCCGTGGTTTCCTCGATGGCGCAGTCGGGGCCGGCCTCGACCATCAGATCGGCCCGCGCATAGGCCGGCTCGCGCTCGGCCAGCAGACGGGCGAGCGTGGCTTGCGGGTCGGCGGTCTGCAAGAGCGGCCTCGTGTCCTTGTTGCGCACGCGCGCCCACAGCGTGCCGGCATCGACCTTGAGCCAGACTGCCGCGCCCCTGTCACGGATGGCGGCCCGGTTTTCCGCCGACATGAACACGCCGCCGCCGGTGGACAGGATGCAGGGGCGGTCGGCCAGCAGCCTGCGCAGCACCTGCGCTTCCTTCGCGCGAAAGAAGGCCTCGCCGTCGCGGGCGAAGATCTCGGCCACGGTCATGTTGGCCGCCGCCTCGATCTCGGCGTCCGAGTCGAGGAAGGGAACGCCGAGGCGCTGCGCCACAGCGCGGCCCACGGCCGTCTTGCCCGCCCCCATCATGCCCACCATCGCCACGGTCTTCTTCAGATGCCAGCCCATCGTCCACAGGTCGACCGTCTGCCGCCAAAAAAGTCAATCTCCCCGCGTGAATGGCGTGAACTCGGGCCGAAGGCCATATATAACCGAAGTCAAAAGAGGCGGACGGGCAGAGCGGGCGATGTGGCGGATCATCAGATGGCTGTTCTATCTCGCGGTGCTGGGGGCGATCGCGCTGGTGGTCTATGCTTATGTCGGCCCGTTTTTCGGCGCCGATTTCTCGGCCCCGACAGAGGAGGTCCGCACGCCGGTGGAGATCGATGTGGAATAGGCGCAGCGCGCTCGGCGCGGCGGCTCTGACCGTCGCGCTCCTGCCCGCAGCAGTGCCCGCCCAGCAGGACGGCGCCCCGCTGTCGGCGATCGACTGGCTGGAGCTTCAGGCGCGGGCGCCCGTCCCCGATCGGCCGGGTCCGGCGGAGCCGCCTGTGGCCAAGACGGCCGTCGTGCCCGAGGTCAGCGTGCAGCCGCTGGCCGAGACGCCGTCGCCCGACGCGGTGGGCCTGCTGTCGCCCGCGGTCACCGGATTTCCCCAGAGCCTGTGGCGGGAAAGCCGCACCGCAGAGCTCGCGCGCCTGATCGCCTCGCAACGGGTCGAGGGGCAACCGGCGATGCAGGGCCTGCTTTATTCGCTTCTTCTGGCAGAGGCGCTGCCGCCGCGCGATGCCGGGCCGCAGGCGACGCTCCTGCTGGCGCGGCTCGACAAGCTGGCCGACCTGGGTGCCGTGGAGCCCGCAGAGGCGCTGGCGGCCCGCGCCGGCCCCGCAACGCCCGCGATCTTCGCCCGCTGGTTCGAGATGTCGCTGCTGCTGGGCGACAGCACGGAGCCCTGCGCGGCGCTGCGCGCGCAGATGGCGCTGTCGCCCGACTATGCGCCGCGCGTCTTCTGCCTTGCCCGCCGCGGCGACTGGGCGGCGGCGACCATTGTGCTCGACGCCGCGCGCGCGCTCGGCACGCTGAAAGAGCCGATGGGCGATCTGCTGGCGCGCTTCCTCGACCCCGAAATGGGCGAAGGCCCCGAGCTTGCCCCCTCGCGCGCGCCCTCGGCGCTGGAGGTGCGGCTGCGCGAGGCGATCGGCGCCCCCCTGCCCCCCTCGGCCCTGCCACGGCGTTTCGCGGTCATGGCCCTGGATGGTGACCTTGGCTGGCGCGCGCAAATCGCTGCCGCCGAGCGGCTGGCGCGCCTCGGGGCGATCTCGGAAAACCGGCTCCTGGGCATCTACACGGACCGCGCGCCTGCGGCCTCGGGCGGGGTCTGGGACCGCGTGGCAGCGGTGCAGCGCCTCGATGCCGCGATCGGGGCGGGCGACGCCGAAGCCGCTGCTGCGGCACTGACCGAGGCCTGGCCGCTGCTGGGCGATGCCGGCCTGCGCGTGCCCTTCGCGCGAATCTACGGCGCACAACTCGCGGAGCTTCGCCTGTCGGGCAACGCCGGAAACATCGCGCTGGAAGCCGCCCTGCTTTCGCCGGACTACGAAACCCTTGCGCGAGACATCGACGCGGGCAGTCCGCGCGCCCGGTTCCTGGTGAGGCTCGCCGCGGGCACGCCCGGCCGTGCGCCTGCCCCTGATGCCCGCGCCGCAGCGATTGCCGAGGGGTTCGAGGCCGCGCCGCCCCCTGAACTCGCCGCCATGATCGAGGGCGACAGGCTGGGCGAGGCCATCCTGCGCGCGATGCTGCTTTATACCTCCGGCCGCGCGGGCGACCTGCCCGATCTTGCGGCGGCGATGGCCACCTTCCGCGCCGTGGGGCTTGAGGACACCGCCCGCCGCGCGGGCCTCATGGCGATGCTGCTGGGTCCGGGGCAATGAGCGACGCGCGCTGGATCTCGGCGTTCCTGGAGGCGCAGGCGGCAGAGGCTGGCGCGGCCGAGAACACGCGCCTGGCCTACGGCCGCGACCTTATGGCGTTTTGCGACTGGCTGGGGGCGCGCGGCGCCTCGCTCGCCACTGCCGGACGGACGGAGATCGAGGGGTGGCTGGCAGAGGCCGCGGACGCGGGCCTTGCCGCCTCGACCCGCGCGCGGCGGCTGTCCTCGGTGCGGCAGCTCTATCGCTTCGCATTTTCCGAAGGCTGGCGCGCGGACGATCCCGCCGCCCCCCTGCGCGGCCCCGGCAAGCGACAGACGCTGCCCAGGACGCTGAGCCGGGCGCAGGTCGATGCGCTGCTCGCCGCGGCCGAGACGCACGGCCGGACGGACCGTGACCGCGCGCGCACCCGCTGCCTGTTCCAACTGCTCTACGCCACGGGGATGCGGGTGAGCGAACTGGTGGCTTTGCCCGTCGCGGCCGCGCGGGGCGATCCGCGCATGCTTCTGATCAGGGGCAAGGGCGGGCGCGAGCGGATGGTCCCACTGTCGCCGCCGGCGCGCGCGGCGCTGGCCGTTTGGCTGACGCTGCGCGACGCGGCAGAGGACAAGGCCGCGACAGAGACGCGCCGCGGGCCCTCGCGCTTTCTGTTCCCGTCCACGGGCAAGGCCGGGCACCTGACGCGCCACCGCTTCTGGGGCATCGTGAAGGAGCTGGCGCCGGCCGCGGGCATCGACCCCGCGCAGGTCTCGCCGCACACGCTGCGGCACGCCTTCGCAACCCATCTGCTGGAGGGCGGCGCGGACCTGCGCGCGATCCAGACGCTGCTGGGCCACGCCGACCTGTCGACCACCGAGATCTACACCCATGTGCTGCAAGAGCGGCTGCGCGCGCTGGTGCTCACCCATCACCCGCTCGCGCGCGAGGCTTGAACCGCGCCGCCGCGCATCCCATAACCCTTTCATTTCGGCAAACCCACGGACCCTTTCATGGACCCCTCTCAGACCGCGATCGACGGCGCCCTCTGGCTGACCGGCGGGGCGATCCTTCTGCTGCTCGTCATGTCGGCCTTCTTCTCCGGCTCCGAAACCGCGCTCACTGCCTCGTCGCGGGGCAAGCTGCGCTCGCAGGCGGACAAGGGATCGAAGGGCGCGGAAATCGCGCTGCAAATCACCGAGGACAACGAGCGGCTGATCGGCTCCGTGCTGCTTGGCAACAACCTGGTCAACATCCTGGCCGCCTCGCTCGCCACGGCGCTCTTCACCCAGATCTTCGGCGAATCGGGCGTGGCGCTGGCCACGCTGGTGATGACGGTGCTGGTGCTGGTCTTCGCCGAGGTGCTGCCCAAGACCTATGCCATCACCAATGCCGAGGCCGCGGCATCGCTCGTGGCGCCTGTGATCCGGGTGGTGGTGCGGGTCTTTGCGCCGGTGGTCTCGGCCGTCCGGCTCTTCGTGCGGGGCGTGCTGCGGCTTTTCGGGGTGAAGACCGACCCCGACAGCCACATCCTGGCGGTGCGCGAGGAAATCATGGGCGCGCTGCAGCTGGGCCATGCCGAGGGCGCCGTCGAGAAGGAGGACCGCGACCGCATCCTGGGCGCGCTCGACCTGTCCGATCGCACGGTCGAGGAGATCATGCTGCACCGGTCGGGGATCGAGATGCTGGACGCCGGCTCCGAGCCGGCCGAGATCCTGCGCCAGTGCCTCGAGAGCAGCCATACCCGTCTGCCGGTCTTCCGGGACGATCCCGAGAACATCGTCGGCGTGATCCATGCCAAGGACCTGCTGCGCGCGCTTTATCGCCGGATGGAAGCGGCGGAAAAGGAGATGACGCTCGCCGAGGTGCTGGCGGAGTTCGGCCTCTCCGAGGTGGCGATGGAGCCCTATTTCATCCCCGACACCACCACGCTCGACGAGCAGATGCGCCAGTTCCTGCGCCGCCGGACCCATTTCGCGCTGGTGGTGGACGAATACGGCTCGCTCGAGGGGCTGATCACGCTGGAGGACATCCTCGAGGAGATCGTGGGCGAGATCACCGACGAGTTCGACCCTGCCGCCGACCACCCGGTCCGCAAGTCCGACGACGGCAACTATCTCGTCGACGGTGCGATGACGATCCGCGACCTCAACCGCGCCACCGACTGGACGCTGCCCGACGAGGAGGCCAACACCGTCGCCGGCCTTGTCATCCACGAGGCGCAGACGATCCCGACGGTGGGACAGGTGTTCTCCTTCCACGGCTTCCGCTTCGAGGTGGCGGGCCGCAAGGACAACCGCATCACCCGCCTGAAGATCAGGCCGCTCTGAGGCGGTGGCGAAACCGCTTTCCGCTTGATCGGCAGGGGCAAAGCGGCGAGACAGTCCCGGCGCGGGGCAAGAGGGCACGCAATGGCGCTTCCGGTGCGCGAACAGGTCACCTACTGGGGGATCGCGACGGCGGTATTTCTCGTCGTGCTCTGGTATCTGGGCGATGTCCTTCTGCCCTTCGTGCTGGGCGGCGCGATCGCCTATTTCCTCGACCCCGTCGCAGACCGGCTGGAGCGCGCGGGACTCACCCGGGGCGCGGCCACAGGGCTGATCGCGATCGTCGCGGTGGTGATCTTCGTCGTGCTGGCGCTGCTGGTGATCCCGACGCTGATCCGCCAGACCGCCGAGCTGATCGAGACGGCGCCTGAGCTCTTTGCGCAACTGCGCGATTTTCTCGTCACGCGCTTTCCCGACATCGTCGTGCCCGACAGCCAGATCCGCCAGACCATGGACGAGATCGGGCAGACGGTGCAGTCGCGGGGCGCAGAGCTGCTCAACACCGTGCTCACCTCGTTGGGCTCGTTCATCAACGTGGTGCTTCTGTTCGTGATCGTGCCCGTCGTCGCCGTCTATCTTCTGCTCGACTGGGACCGCATGGTGGCCGAGATCGACAGGCTGCTGCCGCGCGACCACGCGCCCACGATCCGCAAGCTGGCAGGCGAGATCGACGCCTCGATGTCGGGCTTCCTGCGCGGCATGGGCACCGTCTGCGTGATCCTGGGCACCTATTACGCCGTCGCGCTGATGGCGGTGGGGCTGAATTTCGGGCTGGTGGTGGGCTTCGTCGCGGGCATCCTGACCTTCATTCCCTATGTAGGCGCCATCGTCGGCGGGGTGCTGGCGATCGGGCTCGCGCTCTTCCAGTTCTGGGGCGACTGGCTGTGGATCGTTCTGGTGGCCGCGATCTTCCAGGTCGGCCAGCTGGTCGAGGGCAACGTGCTGACGCCGCGGCTTGTGGGGGATTCGGTGGGCCTGCATCCCGTGTGGCTCTTGCTGGCGCTCTCGGTCTTCGGCTCGCTCTTCGGCTTCGTGGGCCTGCTGGTCGCCGTGCCGGTGGCCGCCGCGCTGGGGGTGATCGCACGCTTCGTGGTCCGGCAATACCGCGCGAGCCGCCTCTACCGCGGGCTCGAGGCGCTCGACGACGAGAAGTGACAGCGGTGAGCGCCCGCCAGCTCAGTCTCGACCTCCCGGTGCGGCCGGCGCTGGGCCGCGAGGATTTCTTCGTGTCCGAGGCGAATGCGGCGGCGCTGGCCACCATCGAGGGCTGGCAGGGCTGGCCGGGCCGCAAGCTTGTGCTGACGGGGCCGGAGGGCGCGGGAAAGACACATCTTGCGCATGTCTGGGCGGCGCTGTCGGGCGCGCGGATCGTGCCCGCCGGCGCGCTCGGCGCCGCAGACATCCCCACGCTTGCCGCCGCCCCCGTCGCGGTCGAGGACGCGGACCGCATCGCCGGCGACCGCGCGGCGGAATCTGCGCTGTTTCACCTGCACAACCTGGTGCTCGCAGAGGGCGGCGCGCTGCTGGTGACCGCGCGGGACGCGCCCGGCCGCTGGGGCCTCGTGCTGCCCGATCTCGAAAGCCGGCTGCAGGCGGCAGCCCTCGCGCGGCTGGCGCCGCCCGACGACGGGCTGCTCGTCGCGCTGCTGGCCAAGCTCTTCGCGGACCGGCAGCTTTCGCCCGGCCCGGCCGTGCTGACCTATGTCGCGCGGCGCATCGACCGATCCTTTGCCGGGGCGGCAGAGGCGGTCGAGCGGCTGGACCGCGCCGCGCTGGAGCAGAAGCGCCCGCTGACCCGCGCGCTCGCGGCAGAGGTCCTGACGCAGGACTGATCCGCCGCGCCTTGCGGGACACCCCCGGGATGCCGGATAGTCGCGGCCACGGGGCCCGTCACGCGGGCGTCACACACAATGTCCACAGGAGCGCCATGAGCATCGCGGATTTCCTCGAAAGCCCCCTGCCTGATCCGGCCGACCCGCCCGCGGAGGGCATCTGCGGCCCCGGGCGCTTCTTCAACCGCGAACTCAGCTGGCTTGGCTTCAACTGGCGCGTCCTGGAAGAGGCCGAGAACCGCGGCGTGCCGCTGCTGGAGCGGCTGCGCTTCCTGTCGATCTCGGCCACCAATCTCGACGAGTTCTATACCGTGCGCGTCGCCGGCCTGCGCGAACTGGCCAAGGCGGGCAACACCACGCCCGCCGCCGACGGCCTGACGCCCGCCGAACAGCTCAAGCTGATCGACGAGGACGCGCGCCGCCTGATGCAGCGCCAGCAGGCGGTCTATGCCGGACTGCGCAGCCAGATGGAGGCCGAAGGCATCGTGATCGCGGAGCGCGAAGCCCTCACCGCGGAAGACCGCGCGCACCTGGGCCAGGTCTATCTCGACCGCGTGTTCCCGGTGCTCTCGCCGCTCGCCATCGACCCGGCGCATCCCTTTCCCTTCATCCCCAACACCGGCTTCAGCCTCGCGCTGCAACTGGAGCGGCGCAAGGACGGCTGGCCGCTGCAGGCGCTGCTGCCGATCCCGCACCAGATCGACCGCTTCGTGCCGCTGCCGGGCGACGCGGGACAGGCGCGCTTCCTGCCGCTGGAAGAGCTTTTGCTGCTGCATCTCGACAGCCTCTTTCCGGGCTATCGGGTCGCCGGGCACTGCGCCTTCCGCGTGCTGCGCGACAGCGATCTGGAGGTCGAGGAAGAGGCCGAGGATCTGGTGCGCGAGTTCGAGGTCGCGCTCAAGCGCCGCCGCCGGGGCGAAGTGGTGCGCATGAAGATCTCCGCCGGGGCGCCCGCGGCGCTGAAGGAGGTCATCATGCGCGAGCTCGAGGTGATCCCCGAGGAGGTGATCGAGATCGAGGGCGTCATCGGCCTTGCCGACCTCAAGGAACTGGTGCTCGACAGCCGTCCCGACCTGCTCTGGCCCTCCTTCACGCCGCGGGTGCCCGAGCGGGTGCAGGACCACGACGGCGACATGTTCGCGGCGATCCGGCAGAAGGACATGCTGCTGCACCACCCCTACGAGACCTTCGACATGGTGGTGCGCTTCCTGCAGCAGGCCGCCGCCGACCCCGACGTGGTGGCGATCAAGCAGACGCTCTACCGCACCTCGCGCAACTCGCCCATCGTGCAGGCGCTGTGCGAGGCAGCCGAGGACGGCAAGTCTGTCACCGCGCTGGTCGAACTCAAGGCGCGCTTCGACGAGGCCGCCAACATCCGGCAGAGCCGGATGCTGGAGCGCGCGGGCGCGCATGTGGTCTATGGCTTCATCGACTGGAAGACGCATGCCAAGATCAGCACGGTGGTCCGGCGCGAGGGCGACAAGCTGGTGACCTACACCCACTACGGGACCGGCAACTACCACCCGATCACCGCCAGGATCTACACCGACCTCAGCTTCTTCACCTGCGACACGGCGCTGGGGCGCGATGCGACCAAGGTCTTCAACTATCTCTCGGGCTACGCCCTGCCCGAGGGGCTGGAGAACCTCGCCATCTCGCCGCACACGCTCAAGCCCCGGATGCTGGAGATGATCGCGAAGGAGGCCCGGCACGCGCAGGCCGGGCGCCCCGCCGCCATCTGGCTCAAGATGAACTCGCTGATCGAGCCCGACATGATCGACGCGCTCTACGAAGCGAGCCGCGCGGGCGTGAAGATCGACTGCGTGATCCGTGGCATCTGCGGCCTGAGGCCCGGAATCAGGGGGCTGTCGGAAAACATTCGCGTGAAATCCATCATCGGACGGTTCCTGGAGCACTCCCGGATCATCTGCTTCGGCAACGGCTCCGGCCTGCCCTCGAAGAAGGCGAAGGTCTACATCTCGTCCGCAGACTGGATGGGCCGCAACCTCAATCGCCGGATCGAGACGCTGGTGGACATCCGCAACCCGACCGTGAAGGCGCAGATCGTCGATCAGATCATGGCGGCGAACCTCGCCGACACCGCGCAAAGCTGGGTGATGCGGCCCGACGGCAGCTTTTTCCGCGCGCCGCTGGGCGACGGCGAGAGCGGATTCAGCTGCCACCGCTTCTTCATGGAGAACCCCTCGCTCTCCGGCCGGGGTTCGGCGGGCGCAGCCGACGTGCCGCAACTGACGCACGCATCCGATTGACCCCGCCCGCGCCCCGTCGCATGGTCTGCGCCGAGGCGTAGACTGGCGGGACGTGATGGACGGCTTGGAGCCTTACGAGCCGGGCGACTGGGGGCCTTTCGGGCGGCCGCTCTTCCGGGACGCGCAGGCGCGCGCCCTGTCGCGCGTGGGCGTTGTGGACGTGGGGTCGAACTCTGTCCGGCTCGTCGTCTTCGACGGCGCGGCGCGCAGCCCGGCCTATTTCTACAACGAAAAGGTCATGTGCGCCCTCGGCGCGGGCCTTGGCGAGACCGGGCGCCTCAATCCCGAGGGGCGCGCCCGCGCACTCCGCGCGCTCGCGCGTTTCGCCCTGCTGGCCAGGGGAATGGGCGCATCGCCGCTCACCGTCGTCGCCACGGCGGCGGTGCGCGACGCGGCCGACGGGCCGGAGTTCTGCGACGAGGTCGAGCGAGAGACCGGGCTGAAGCTGTGGATCGTGGACGGCCGCGAGGAGGCGCGGCTGTCGGCGCAGGGCGTGCTGCTGGGCTGGCCGGGCTCCTACGGGCTTGTCTGCGATATCGGCGGCGCCTCGATGGAACTGGCCGAGATCGCCGAGGGCCGCGTGGGCAGGCGCCTGTCGTCGGAACTGGGGCCGCTCAAGCTTGCCGATCTGCCGGGCGGGCGGAAGGGCCGGCGGGGACACATCCAGAAGGTGATGGACCGGCTGGCGCGCGAGATGGGGCCGCAGCACAACCGCCTGTTCCTGGTGGGCGGCTCCTGGCGGGCCATCGCTCGGATCGACATGCACCGCCGCGGCTATCCGCTGCATGTGCTGCACGAATACCGGATGAGCAAGAAGTCGGTCTCGGAAACGGTGAAATACATCGAGAAATCCGACCTCGACGCGCTGCGCGCCTCATGCGGGGTCTCGTCCTCGCGGATCGGCCTCGTGCCGCTGGCGGCAGAGGTGCTCTACCGGCTGGTGCGCACCTTCCAGCCAAAGGACATTGCCCTGTCCAGCTACGGCATCCGCGAGGGCCTGCTCTACGAGCAGATGCCGCAGGAGCTGCGCGACCGCGATCCGCTGATCGAGGCCTGCCTGTTTTCCGAGGCCAAGGACGCGCGCCTGCCGGGCTTCGGCCGCAAGCTCTACGATTTCGTGCTGCCGCTCTTCCGCAACGTCCCCGAGGCGCGGCTCAGGATCATCCAGGCCGCCTGTCTGCTGCACGACGTGAGCTGGCGCGCGCATCCCGACTACCGCGCCGAGATCTGCTTCGACAACGCCACGCGCGCCAACCTGGGCGGGCTCAAGCACGCCGAACGCATCTACCTTGGCCTGGCGCTGCTGCACCGCTACCGCAACAAGCGCGAAGGCACCCCCTTCGAGCCGCTGTTCTCGCTGCTGCCCGAGGCCGACCGCGCCGAGGCCGAGGTGCTGGGCAAGGCGATGCGCTTCGGCGCGATGCTCTGGATGTCCGACAATGGCCGCCCGGGCGAGCTGCGCTGGTTCCCCAAGAAGAAGCTGCTGGAACTGCGCCTGAGCCGCGCCGCAGCCCCCCTCTTCGGCGAGGTGGCCGAGGCGCGATTCGACGCGCTCTGCGCGGCCTTGGGTGCGGAGCGCGCGGTGCGCATCCTCTGAGCGCACGCAGCGTCGTCAGGCGCTGTCACCCCCGGCGGCCGAGCGGCCTGTCAGAGCGAGGTCCGACAGGAGAGAGCAGCGCCCCTTTCGCCACGCAAGCGACACGCGCCTCAGCCGATCTCGGACAGCCGCGCCAGCGCGGCGGCGATCCGCGCGCGCTCGTCTCGGCGCGCGGCCAGGTTCTCGCGCGCCTCCTCCACCACCTCTTCGGGGGCGTTCGCGGCGAAGTCCGGGTTCGACAGCCGACCCGAAAGCCCGGCGATTTCCTTGTCGAGCTTCGCCTGCGTCTTTTCCAGGCGCGCCTTCTCCTCGTCCACGTCGATCAGCCCCTCGAGCGGCAGGCCGAGCGTCGTGCCCTCCAGCGCCACGGTCGCTGTCCCGCGGGGAAAGGCTGTCACCTCCTCCAGGCTCTCGATCCGCGCCAACCGCCTGATCAGCGCCGCGTTCCGCTCCCAGGCGCGGCGGCCCGGCGCGTCCATCTCGGTCACCAGCACCGGAACATAGACGCCCGCCGGCACATGCATCTGCGCGCGCACGCTGCGCACCTCCTCGATCACCGCGATGACCCAGCGCATCTCGGCGTCGGCCTCTTCATCGGCCAGATCCGCCGCGCGATAGCCCGGCCAGTCGGCATGGATCAGCATGGTCGAGCGCTCCGCCAGCACGTCCCAGAGCTCTTCGGTGATGAAGGGCATGAAGGGGTGCAGCAGGATCAGGCACTGGTCGATCACCCATCCCATGACGCGCTGCGTCTCGGCGCGCAGCGCCGCGTCCTCACCCTGCAGGAGCGGCTTGGAGAACTCGACATACCAGTCGCAGACCCGGTGCCAGGTGAAGGCATAGAGCGCGGCGGCCGCGTCGTTGAAGCGGAAGGCGCCGAGTGCGGCGTCCACCTCCTCGCGCACGCGAGCCGTCTCGCCCAGGATCCAGCGATTGACGGGCGCCGTGGCCTCCGGCACGCCGGCCTGCCCGCAGACCGCGCCGTTCATCTCGGCGAAGCGCGCGGCGTTCCACAGCTTGGTGCCGAAGTTGCGGTAGCCCGCGATGCGATCCTTCGAGAGCTTGATGTCGCGGCCCATCGCGGCGAGCACCGCGAGCGTGAAGCGCACCGCGTCCGCGCCATACTCGTCGATCAGGTCAAGCGGATCGAGCACGTTGCCAAGCGACTTCGACATCTTCTTGCCCTGCGCATCGCGAACAAGCGCGTGGACATAGACGGTGTCGAAGGGCCGCTGGCCGACGATGGCGTATTGCATCATCATCATCCGCGCGACCCAGAAGAAGATGATGTCGAAGCCGGTGATCAGCACGCTGGTCGGGAAGTAGCGCCGCAACTCGGGCGTGTCCTCCGGCCAGCCCAGCGTCCCGATCGGCCACAGGCCGGACGAGAACCAGGTGTCCAGCACGTCAGGGTCCTGCCACACGGGATAGACCAGCTGCGTCGGGTCCTGGCTGACCGAATATTCGGCAAGGCTCTCGGCGATCAGATGCAGCGCCGCCTCGCGGTCGGCCACCTCGACCACGCGGGCATGGTCGAGCGGCGTGGGCAGCCCGGCCAGCACATCGTTGAACTTTACGCGCACGGCTTCGAAGTCGTGCGCTGCATGGTGGCGCTCCTCGCCCTTCAGGAGATGCTGGTGCGACAGCAGCCGCCCCACCTCGACCGGGTCCAGCGCGCCGTCGCCCTCGTCGTCCACGAAGCCCTCGCGCGCCAGGTCGAAGCCGTACCAGACCGGGATGCGGTGCCCCCACCACAGCTGGCGAGAGACGCACCAGGGCTCGATGTTCTCCAGCCAGTGGAAATAGACCTTGCGGTCGGCTTCGGGCAGGATGGTGGTCTCGCCCGTCCGCACCGCCTCGATGGCCGGCCCCACGATCTGTGCCGCATCCACGAACCACTGGTCCGTCAGCATCGGCTCGATCACCACCTTCGAACGGTCGCCATAGGGCGCCATGATCGTCTTCTTCTCGACGAGAGGCACCTCGTTGCCCTCGTCGTCGGTGGTCATGACCGCCAGGCCCTCCTCGGTGATCGCCTCCACCACGCGGGCGCGCGCCTCGAAGCGGTCGAGCCCGCGCAGCTCGTCGGGCACCAGGTTGATCGCGTCGATCTCCGCCTCCGACAGCTCCAGCCCCGCGACGATCTCCTGCGCGCGCATCGCCGCCTCGGCGTAAGGCTCGCCGTCGTCGCGCATCCGCGCGGCGGTGTCCATCAGCCGGTAGCAGGGGATGCCGTTGCGCTTGGCCACGCCATAGTCGTTGAAATCATGCGCGCCGGTGATCTTCACCGCGCCCGAGCCGAAGTCCGGGTCGGGGTAGTCGTCCGTGATGATCGGGATCAGGCGGCGATGCTCCCGCGGCCCCACCGGGATCTCGCAGAGCTTGCCGACGATGGGCGCATAGCGCGCGTCCGACGGGTGCACCGCCACCGCGCCGTCGCCCAGCATGGTTTCGGGCCGCGTCGTGGCGATAGAGATGTAGTCGCGCTCTTCCTCCAGCACGACGTTACCGTCCGCGTCGCGCTCGATGTAGGTGTAGGTCTCGCCGTTGGCGAGCGGATACTTGAAGTGCCACATGAACCCCTCGACCTCGGTGTTCTCCACCTCGAGGTCGGAAATCGCGGTCTCGAAATGCGGGTCCCAGTTCACCAGCCGCTTGCCGCGGTAGATCACGCCCTTGTCGTAGAGGTCGAGAAACACCCGGATCACCGCGTCGTGAAAGTTCTGCCCGCCCGGCGCGCCCTCGGGGTCGCCCGGCGCGCCGGCCATGGTGAAGGCCTCGCGTTCCCAGTCGCAGGAGGCGCCCAGCCGCTCCAGCTGGCTGCGGATGTTCCCGCGCGAACGGCGCTTCTGCTCCCAGACGAGCTTCAGGAAGTCCTCGCGGTCCATGTCCGTGCGCCGGCGGCCCGATTGCGCCAGCTCGCGCTCGACCACCATCTGGGTGGCGATCCCGGCGTGGTCGGTGCCCGGCTGCCACAGCGTGTCGAAGCCGCGCATCCGGTGCCAGCGGATCAGGATGTCCTGCAGCGTGTTGTTGAAGGCATGGCCCATGTGCAGGCTGCCGGTCACGTTGGGCGGCGGGATCACGATGGAAAAGCTCTCCGCGCCCGGCCGCGCGCCCGCGCCCGCGGCGAAGGCGCGCGCGCCCGTCCACTCGGCATAGATCCGCGGTTCCGCCTCGGCGGCGTCGAAACTCTTCGGAAGCGTCATCCCGGCAATCCCTCGGTGGTCTCGGTCGGGGCATTCGCGCACCCCGCATGGGCCCGTCCCTTACCCGACCCCATGGCGAAGGAAAAGCCGCGCGTCTCCTCTGGCCAACGCGCACACAAGGACCGGCTTCCCGGATCGCAACATCCTGCGGAGGTCTCGGCGAACAGGGCGTGTGCGGGCGCTTCCGCGGGCGGAGCGGCGTTTTTGGTGCGGGGCCTGGGCGGTCCTCTCCGTGGGGGCCGCTGCGGCGTTCTGGGAGGTGGTCTCCGCGCGGTGGCGCTCAGGCCAGCACAGCAGCTCGCCGGGAAGCGGGCGCGCGGCGATCACATGCTCTCTGGCCTTTCCCCGCGCGGACCCCTATCTGGACGGCAACACCGACACGAAAGACCCCCCGCATGGATATTCGCAACATCGCGATCATCGCGCATGTCGATCATGGCAAGACCACGCTGGTCGACGCGCTTCTGCGCCAGTCCGGCGCGTTTCGCGAGAATCAGGCCGTGGCCGAGCGCGCGCTTGACTCCAACGACCTCGAGCGCGAGCGCGGGATCACGATCCTTGCCAAGGCCACGAGCGTGGAATGGCACGGCACGCGCATCAACATCGTCGACACCCCCGGCCACGCCGATTTCGGCGGCGAGGTGGAACGCATCCTGAGCATGGTCGACGGCGTCGTGCTGCTTGTGGATGCCGCGGAAGGGCCGATGCCGCAGACCAAGTTCGTCACCTCCAAGGCGCTGGCGCTGGGGCTGCGGCCCATCGTGGTGCTCAACAAGGTGGACAAGCCCGATGCCGAGCCCGACCGTGCTCTGGACGAGGTCTTCGACCTTTTCGCGGCGCTGGGGGCGGACGACGACCAGCTCGATTTCCCGCATCTCTATGCCTCCGGTCGCGCCGGCTGGGCCGATGCGGAGCCTGACGGGCCGCGCGCGGACCTTGCCGCGCTCTTCCGGCTGATCGTCAACCATGTGCCGAAGCCCCGCCAGCAGGCGCGTGCGGACGAGGATTTCCGCATGCTGGCCACGACGCTTTCGGCCGATCCCTACCTTGGCCGTATCCTGACGGGGCGGGTCGAGTCCGGGCGGCTGAAGGCCGGCGCCACGGTGCAGGCGATCAGCCGCCTGGGCCAGAAGATCGAGCAGTTCCGCGTGAGCAAGATCATGGCTTTCCGGGGCCTTGCCCAGACCGAGATCGACGAGGCCGTGGCCGGCGACATCGTGACGCTTGCCGGCATGGCGAAGGCCACGGTGTCGGACACGATCTGCGCGCTGGCGGTGGACGAGCCCCTGCCCGCGCAGCCGATCGATCCGCCCACGATCTCGGTCACCTTCGGGATCAACGACAGCCCGCTGGCGGGCCGCGACGGCAAGAAGGTGCAGAGCCGGGTGATCCGCGACCGCCTGATGAAGGAGGCGGAATCGAACGTGGCGATCCGGGTGACGGACGCGCCGGGCGGCGAGGCCTTCGAGGTGGCAGGCCGCGGCGAACTGCAGATGGGCGTGCTGATCGAGAACATGCGCCGCGAGGGCTTCGAGCTGTCGATCTCGCGCCCCCGCGTGCTCTTGCGCGAGGAAGATGGCCAGACGCTGGAGCCCGTCGAGGAGGTCACCATCGACGTGGACGACGACCACGCCGGCGCGGTGATCGAGAAGCTGACCGGCCCGCGCAAGGGCGACCTGGCAGAGATGCGGCCCGCCGGCGCTGGCAAGACACGGATCGTGGCGCATGTGCCGTCGCGGGGCCTGATCGGATACCACGGCGAATTCCTGACCGACACGCGCGGCACCGGCGTGCTCAACCGCGTCTTTCACGGCTGGGCGCCGCACAAGGGGCCGATCCCGGGGCGACGCGCGGGCGTGCTGATCTCGATGGAGGACGGCGAGGCGGTGGCCTATGCGCTGTGGAACCTGGAAGAGCGCGGGCGGCTCTTCATCGGCCCGCAGGAGAAGATCTACCAGGGGATGATCATCGGCGAGCATTCCCGCGAGAACGACCTGGAAGTGAACCCGCTGAAGGGCAAGAAGCTGACCAACGTCCGCGCCAGCGGGTCGGACGACGCGGTGCGCCTCACGCCCGCCACGCGGCTGACGCTGGAGGAAGCGATCGCCTATATCGACGACGACGAACTGGTGGAGGTGACGCCGAACGCGATCCGGCTGCGCAAGCGCCACCTCGACCCGCACGAGCGCAAGCGGGCGGCGAAGGCGGCAGTCTAGGCAGCGCTCCTCCGCCCTGACGGGCCTCGTCGCTGGGGGCGCGCGGCCGGTCGAGAGCGTGATCCGCTGCAGAGACGCGCCCGCCAGGGCGCGGCCTATTCCGCGGTCTCGACGATCACCAGTTCGCGTTCGGCCGCACCCTTCGCGTGGGCCAGCGCCGCCTGGTAGGAGTCGGAGCGGTAGCAGGCCTCTGCCGCCGCGACCGACGGGAAGCGGACCACCACGTTGCGCGGCCGGTCCGGCCCTTCGAGTTGCACGTAGCGCCCGCCGCGCGCCAGCACCTCGCCGCCGTGCGCCTTGAGCGCCTCGGTCGCGAGCGCGGCGTATTTACCATAGGTCTCTTCGTCGGTCACCTTGACATGGGCGATCCAGAGTGCCGGCATCCCCTCCTCCCTCAACTGACTTCCGCGTCTGCCTGCGCGATGACCGCCTCCGCGGCGCGGATCGCGGCCTCGGCGTTCTCGGGGGCCTTGCCGCCGCCCTGCGCCATGTCCGCGCGGCCGCCGCCGCCCTTGCCGCCCAGCTCGTGCACCGCGGCGCGCACGATCTCGACCGCCGAGAGGCGCGCGGTCAGATCGTCGGTCACGCCCGCCGCCACGGCTGCCTTGCCGTCGGAATCGGCGATGAGCAGCACCGCCCCCGAGCCCAGCCGCGTCTTCATCTCGTCGATCAGCGGCGGCAGGTCCTTGCCGGTCACGCCGCCGACCACCTGTGCAAGGAAGCGCACGCCGCCCACCTCGCGCGCCTGAGGCTCGGTGCTTTGCCCGCCGCCCGCCATGGCGAGTTCCCGACGCAGCCGCGCCACCTCGTTCGTCAGTTCCCGGAGCCGCGCCTGATCGGCCCGGATGCGCGCGGGAAGTTCCTCTGGCTGGGTGCGCAGTTCGGTGGCCGCCTCGGCCACCAGCTTGCGCAGACGGGCCACATGGGCGCGCGCCGCCTCGCCGGTCAGCGCCTCGACCCGGCGGACGCCTGCGGCACTGGCGCTGTCGCCAAGCAGCACGAACTCCCCGATCTCGCCGGTGCGCGCGACATGGGTGCCGCCGCACAACTCGATCGAATAGGTATCGCCCTGCGGGCCGCGGCCCGATCCGGGCTGACGCCCCATCGAGACCACGCGCACCTCGTCGCCGTATTTCTCGCCGAAGAGCGCCTGCGCCCCCATCGCGCGGGCCTCGTCGGGCGTCATGATGCGGGTCTCGACCGGCGCGTTGGCGCGGATGAAGGCATTGACCTCTCCCTCGACGCGCTCGATCTCGTCCGCCGTCAGTGCCTTGGCATGGCTGAAGTCGAAGCGCAGCCTGTCGGGCGCGTTGAGGCTGCCGCGCTGGGCGACATGCGGCCCGAGCGCCTCGCGCAGCGCCTCGTGCAGCAGGTGCGTGGCCGAGTGGTTGGCGCGAATCGCGCTGCGGCGGGCGTGGTCCACCGCGAGCTTGGCGGGTTGGGCGGGCTCCAGCACGCCCTCCTCGACCTCGGCGAAATGGATGTGGACGCCCGCCACCTTCTTCGTGTCCGTGACGCGCGCGAGCGCGCCCTCGGTGCGGATCGTGCCGGTATCGCCCACCTGGCCGCCTGCTTCGGCGTAGAAGGGCGACTGGTTCAGGACGATCTGGCCCGTCTGGCCCGGATGCAACTGTGCCACCTCGCGGCCGTCCTGCACGAGCGCCAGGATCTGGCCCTCCGCGGTCTCGGTGTCGTACCCGAGAAAGTCGGTCGCCCCGTGCCGGTCGGCGAGGTCGAACCAGATGGCGGCATCCGCGGCCTCGCCCGACCCGGCCCAGGCGGCGCGCGCCTTGGCCTTCTGCTCGGCCATCGCGGCGTCGAAGCCCTCGGTCTCGACGCTGCGGCCGCGTTCGCGCAAGGCATCCTGTGTCAGGTCCAGCGGAAAGCCGTAGGTGTCGTAGAGCCTGAAGGCCGCGCGGCCGGGCAGCGGCGCGTCCTCCGGCAGCGATTCGAGCTCCTCGTCGAGCAGCCGCAGCCCGCGGTCGAGCGTCTGGCGGAAGCGCGTCTCCTCCAGCTTCAGCGTCTCCTCGATCAGCGGCTGCGCGCGCGGGAGTTCGGGATAGGCCGCGCCCATCTCGGCCACGAGGGCCGGGACCAGCCGGTGCATCAGGGGCGCGTCGATGCCCAGCTGGTGGGCATGGCGCATGGCACGTCGCATGATCCGGCGCAGAACATAGCCGCGCCCGTCGTTCGACGGCATCACCCCGTCGGCGATCAGGAAGGAGGTGGAGCGCAGATGGTCCGCGATCACGCGGTGATGGGTCCGGCCCGGCCCGTCGGGTTCGGTGTTCGAGGCTTCGGCGCTCGCTTCGATCAGCCGGCGCATCAGGTCCGTGGCGTAGTTGTCGTTCGTCCCCTGCAGGAGTGCCGCGACCCGCTCGATTCCCATGCCGGTGTCGATCGACTGAGCCGAGAGTTCGCGGCGGCTGCCGTCCTCGAACTGCTCGTACTGCATGAAGACCAGGTTCCAGATCTCGACGAAGCGGTCGCCGTCTTCCTCGGGCGTGCCCGGCGGTCCGCCCCAGTACCGCTCGCCGTGGTCGAAGAAGATCTCGGAGCAGGGGCCGCAGGGACCCGTCGGCCCCATCATCCAGAAGTTGTCGTCGGTCGCGATGCGCAGGATGCGCTCGTCCGGCAGGCCGGCCACCTTCTTCCAGAGGTCTGCCGCCGCGTCGTCGGTGTGAAAGACGGTGACCAGCAGCCGGTCCTTCGGGATGTCCAGTTCCCTTGTGATCAGCTCCCACGCAAGCGGGATCGCCGTCTCCTTGAAGTAGTCGCCGAAGCTGAAATTGCCCAGCATCTCGAAGAAGGTGTGATGCCGCGCCGTATAGCCGACGTTGTCGAGATCGTTGTGCTTGCCACCGGCGCGCACGCATTTCTGCGACGTCGCCGCGCGGGTGTAGTCGCGATGCTCGACCCCGGTGAAGAGGTTCTTGAACTGCACCATGCCCGAGTTGGTGAACATCAGCGTCGGGTCGTTGCGCGGCACCAGCGGGCTCGAAGGCACGACCTCGTGCCCGTTGCGGGCGAAGAAGTCGAGAAACGTCTTTCGGATATCGCTCAGGCTCGTCATCGGGCGGTGCTTCTCTCGCGGCGGGATGGGCAGGCAAGGGTGCGCCGCACCCCTGCATGCGGCGCGCGCCTTGCACATGTAGCCGGGCGCGCCGGGGCTGTCCATGCCCCGGCGCTCCGCCGGCTCGCCCCGGGGCGTTCAGCCCTCCATGACGTCCGCGTCGTCGCCTGACACGTCGAAGTCCAGCCCGTGCGCCGCGCGGATCTTGTCCTCGATCTCGCGCGCGATCGCCGGGTTCTCCTTCAGGAACGTCTTGGCGTTCTCCCGGCCCTGGCCGATGCGCTCGTCGCCGTAGCTGTACCAGCTGCCGGATTTCGCGACGACGCCCGCCTTCACGCCGAGGTCGATGAGTTCGCCGGTCTTCGAGATGCCCTCGCCGTACATGATGTCGAACTCGACTTCCTTGAACGGCGGCGCGACCTTGTTCTTGACCACCTTCACGCGGGTCAGGTTGCCCACCACCTCGTCGCGGTCCTTGACCGCACCGATCCTGCGGATGTCGAGGCGCACGGAGGAATAGAACTTCAGTGCGTTGCCTCCGGTCGTCGTTTCGGGGCTGCCGAACATCACGCCGATCTTCATCCGGATCTGGTTGATGAAGATCACCATGCAGTTCGACCGCGAGATCGAGCCGGTCAGCTTCCGCATCGCCTGGCTCATCAGGCGGGCCTGAACGCCGACGCTGGAATCGCCCATGTCGCCTTCGAGTTCGCTCTTCGGTGTCAGAGCGGCGACCGAATCGACGACGACCATGCTGACCGCGCCCGAGCGCACCAGAGTGTCGGTAATCTCGAGCGCCTGTTCGCCGGCGTCTGGCTGGCTGATCAGCAGTTCGTCCAGATCGACGCCCAGCTTCCTGGCGTAAAGGGGGTCGAGCGCATGCTCGGCGTCCACGAAGGCACAGACGCCGCCCTTCTTCTGCTCCTCCGCGATGCAGTGCAGCGTGAGCGTGGTCTTGCCCGAGCTTTCGGGGCCGTAGATCTCGATGATCCGCCCCTTCGGCAGCCCGCCGATGCCCAGCGCGATGTCGAGGCCCAGCGAGCCGGTCGAGGTGGCCTCGATATCCTTGACCGGGTTCTCGCCGCCCAGTTTCATGATCGAGCCCTTGCCGAACTGCCGCTCGATCTGCGCCAATGCGCTGTCCAGCGCCTTCTGCTTGTCTGCGCTCTTCTTGCTGTCCATGGAGAGGAGATCTGCTGATGCCATGAGGTTCCGGCCCTTTCTTGCACACCGCGCGGGGCGCGGCAACGCTGCCTTTTCGTTCCTTGTATGTTCTCGTAGCACATTGAGGGCAAAACGCGAACATTTCAAGTGTGGTGTCGATGCGCCCGACTTTCGCGCAACAAGGTTAACGGTTAGTTTGCAACTGTCGACGTCAGGGAGAGGCCATGCTGTTCTTCGCCAGGGAAAGGCTCGTGCTGCTTTCGGTGCCCAAGACCGGCACGACCGCCTGGCAGAGCGCGCTGGGACCTCATGCCAGCATGGTCGTGCGCGACCCGCCCGAACTCAAGCACGCGCCCGTCTATCGCTACAATCGCTTCTTCCGGCCGATGTTCGAGAAATTCTGCGATGGCCCGGTCGAGGTGGTGGCGGTGGTGCGCGAGCCGGTGAGTTGGCTGGGAAGCTGGTACCGCTTCCGCAGCCGGCCCTTCCTGCAGGGCCGGCCGACCTCGACCGAGGGAATCGACTTCGACGCCTTCGTGCGCGGCTATCTCGCGCAGCCGCAGCCCGCCTTCGCGGACGTCGGCAGCCAGGCCGCCTTTCTGGCCCCGCGGCCGAACGGCGCGCGGGTGCACCGGGTGTTTCGTTACGAGTCGCCGACCGCGCTTGCAGACTTTCTCGAGGCGCGCCTGGGACGCCGCGTCACGCCCGCGCAGGAGAACGTGTCGCCGGCCGCGCCGCTCGACCTCTCGCCCGAGACGGAGCGGACGCTGCGCGCGGCGCACGCTGCGGATTTCACCCTCTGGGAGGCGGCCGAAGGCTGACGCGAAGCCGCAGCGTCCGTCCGGCGCGCGGTTTTGCGGTCGCGGGGGCCGGGCGATCAGTGCAGCAGCTGGCGCTGAACCGTTTGAGTCAACTCTTCGAGCGAGAATGGCTTGGGCAGGAACACGGCCTGCGGGATCCGGATCCGGTCCGGCTCGAAACTGTCCTGCGCATAGCCCGAGACGAAGACGACCCGCGCCGTGGGATATGCCTTGAGCGCCTCGCGCACCCATGTCGGGCCATCCATCCCGGGCATCACAACATCCGTCACGAAGATGTCCACCGGCACTTCGCTGTCGCGCAGCATCTCGAGCGCCTCTTCCGCCGTGCGCGCTTCGAGGACCGTGTGCCCCGACAGGCGCAGCGCGCGAGACGCGAAGGCCCGCACCGGCGTCTCGTCCTCGACCAGCAGGATGACGCCATCGCGCGAGGTCTCCGCCGCGTCCGGCTCGGGCGCGGGCGGGGGCGCGGGCGGTTCGGGAACCGCCGCCTCGCCCGGCAACGGAAGATAGATCGAGAAGCTGCTGCCGGCGCCGGGCACACTGTCGACGAAGATGAAGCCACCCGACTGCTTGACGATCCCGTAGACGGTCGACAGGCCAAGCCCCGTGCCTTCGCCGACGCGCTTGGTGGTGAAGAAGGGTTCGAACACCTTGTCGAGCCGGTCGGGCGGGATGCCCTCTCCGGTATCGGACACCTGTACCAGCGCGTAGTCGCCTGCGGGCACCTCGGCACGCCCGCGCTTCAGCGGCTCGGTCAGCGCAAGGCGCTCCGTCCTGATCCGGATCTCGCCGCCCTCGGGCATCGCATCGCGCGCATTGACGACGAGGTTCATCATCACCTGCTCGAGCTGACGCTTGTCGAGCCGCAGCCGCGGAAGCTGCGCGTCGTGGGAAAAGCCGAGCGTCACCCGCTCGCCCACCAGCCGGTTCAGCAGGTGGGTTATGTCGGCCAGCGTTTCGCGCAGGTCCAGCAGTTCGAGGCTCAGCGTCTGCTTGCGGGAGAAGGCCAGCAATTGCGTGACCAGCGCCGCTGCACGGTTGGCGTTCTGGCTGATCTGGATCAGGTCGGCATAGTCCGGATCGCCTTCGTCGCGGCGCCGCAACAGCAGGTCGCAATGCCCCGAGATTGCCGTCAGCAGATTGTTGAAGTCATGCGCGATGCCGCCGGCGAGCTGGCCGATGGCCTGCATCTTCTGGCTCTGCACGAACTGGCTTTCCAGGGACTTGAGTTCCGTGGCGTCGTTGAGCACCGCCAACAGGACGGGCGCGCCGTCCTCCTCGAGCCGCGACAGCGTGACCTGGACGAAGACCTCTTCCTCGCGCCGGCGCAGGCGCAGGAACTCCGAGCGGTTCGCGCCCTGTCCGCGCAGCGCCTCGTCCAGCCAGACCGAGAGTGGTCGGCCAAGGCCTTCGGTCAGCTCCGCAAGGCTGGTCCGTTCGCTGCGCTCCAGCCGCAACAGCCGTCGCGCGCAGCCGTTGGCCATCAGCACGCTGCCGTCCGGCGCGAGCCGCATCAGCGCCACCGGCAGCCGCTCGATGTCACCCTCCGCCGGCGCGGGCGCGGCGTCATCGGGCGCCGGGAAGAGATAGATCTCGTCACGCCCGCCGCCCGCCTTGACGCGCGCCACGAGGCAGCCCACCGGACCGTTTGCACCGTGCACGCGTGCGACGGCGCCCGAGACGGGCGGGGCGTCGAAGACGGCATCGAGGGTCTTGACGCGTCCGCCCATCAACCGCCGTGCCGGGTCGTTCATGAACAGAATCGTGCCGCCGCGTCCGACGGTCAGGCGCGGCACGCCATGTGCCTCGGCCCCGCCGATCGCGGCGGCGCGGTCTGCGAAAGGCTCGATCCGCCAGAGCAATGCGCGGCGTCCGATCTGCTGCGCGGTCACCCGCAGGTGCCCCTTGCGCGTCACCACGTCCTCGCGCGCGGTGCCGGAGGCGATCGCGCGATCCTGCAGGCGGCCGATCACGGCGGCGGGATTGGCGAGCGTGCTGCGCAGCGCCGCGCCAAGCGTCTCGTGACCCCCGGCGCCGAACAGCCGCTCGGCCGCGTCGTTGTGCAGCCGCAGGGCGCCGGCCTCGTCGGTGATCAGGCAGGGCACCGCGTCGTTGGCCACGAACTCCGAAATCGCGCCCAGCGCGCGGTTGCGGCGCCATCTGGCCAGCGTGTCGCCGCCGCGCAGCAGGACGGCGACGGCGATCAGCGTGGCGCCGGCGGCATATGCGCCCGCAGAGATCACGTCCGAGGGCGCGATGACCCCGAGCGCCAGGAGGAGCACACCGAGCACCGGCAGCACCCACAGCCGCTGCGCCATCGACCAGGCCGTCCGAGAGACCGTACCGGGGTTGAGGGCCAAATAGGACACCGTGCCGCCCTTCCATCGATTCGTATGAGCGGCAGTAGGGCGTGATAGCCCTTAAGCCGCGCTTAATGGACCCACACCCCACGGTTGAGAATACGATTCAAAATTCGCGCGTCAATAATGCAAGATAGAAGCCGTCGCCATCGGAGCCGGGACGCCAGCGCCTTTCGGAGGTCTTGCGCCAGCCCGACGCGCGGGAGAGAAAGGCGCCGATGCGCGCCTCGTCCTCGGCCCGCAGCAGCGAACAGGTGGCATAGGCCAGCGTGCCGCCCGGCCGCAGGAGCATCGCGGCGCGATCGAGGATCGCATCCTGCACCCGTGACAGCTCGGCCAGCATGTCGGGCGTGAGGCGCCATTTCGCGTCCGGGTCGCGCCGCCACGCCCCGCTGCCCGAACAGGGCACGTCGCAAAGCACAAGATCGTAGGGCGCTTCCGCCTCCGGCTTCGCCACCAGCCGGACCGCGGCACCGGCGCGCAGGGCGCGGGACGGCAGCTCCGCGAGGCGCCGCTGGGCGGCATCATGCGCATCGACAGGCGCGCGGAGCCGCGCCGCCAGCGCCAGGGTCTTGCCACCGCCCCCGGCGCAGAGGTCGAGCACTCGCGCGCCGTCTTGCAGCGGCAGCGCGTCGACGACAGCCTGGCTTGCGGCGTCCTGCAACTCGACCAGCCCGTCGGCGAACGCGCGGCTGCGTGCCACGCGGCGCGCCCCCGCCGTCACCTCGAGCGCCGTCGTTCCGACCGGCACGGGAACGGTCTCGATTCCCTCTGCCGCAAGCGCGCTGGCCGCAGCCTCGCGGTCGCCCTTGAGAAGATTGGCGCGCAGATGCACCGGGGCCCGGTGGCGCAAGGCGAGGGCCGCCGCCTCCGCCTCGGCGCCCAGGCTTTCGCGGAAAGCCGGCCAGAGCCAGTCGGGCAGGTCCAGCGCCTCGGTGCCCGCAGGCGGCCGGCCCGCCGTACGCTCGGCCGCCGAAAGCGGGGCGGGCGCATGGCGGTCGCCGGTGAAACAGTCCTCGGGGTCCTCGTTTCGCGCGCGCAACCGGCCCAGCATCAGGCCGCGGCCGCTCTCGGCCCCGCCCAGCGCGGCGTAGCTGCGCCGCCGGCGCAACGCGTCGAAGACCAGGTCGCGCACCGCGGCGCGGTCGCCCGAGCCCGCATAGCGCGCCCGACGCCCCCAGGCGGTCAGCACCGGCTCGGCCCGCGCGCCGGCCAGCACGGCGTCGAGCGCCTCGATCGCGGCCTGAATCCGCGCCGCCGGCGTCACCGGCGACCCTGTCCCGGCGCCGGGGTGCGTCGCATCCTGACCATCCGTGCCGCGTGCCCATCCACTTGCATCGACGCCTGCATGTCAGAGACGGCCCGGCGCGCCAAGACCCGGCGCACAGCCGAGCAGCATCTGCGCAAGGTCGCTCGCGGCCGGCTTCGCCGCATCGGGCCGCCAGGCCAGCGCGAGCCCCCGGTGCAGGGTCCTCGGGCAGATCCGGGACCGGAACGAAGGCGACGTTTGAAAACGGCAACGAGCGGGCGTTCTCGGCCACCAGCGCATGGCCGGGGCCGGCCACGACCGGCAGCAGCATGGTCGGCGTCGCGCGCGCCTCCTGCTCGATCCGCGGGTCGAGGCCCTGCGCGTGACAGGCGCCGCGCAGCGCGGCGTGCAGGGCCGAGCCGGCGCTGCGGGGGAAGAAGATCGGCGGCCCGGCGGCAAGCGTGCGCAAGGGCCTCCGTCCCGGGCATCGACGTGCCAGCGACCCGTCCTATCTCCGGCAGCATGGCGGAGACACCTGACCTCCCCTCAGAGAACGTGCATGACTATCCGCGGCCGCCGGTGCTCGAAGCCGTGCCGCAGCGCCTGCTGGTGCGGCTGGGCGGCCGCGTTGCCGCGGACACCACGCAAGGCTTCCGCGTGCTCGAGACGCATCATGCGCCCACCTACTATTTTCCTCCGCGCGACGTTGCCGCGGAGCTGCGCCCGGCGTCCGGACGCAGCCTCTGCGAATGGAAAGGGCAGGCGCGATACTTCGACGTCATCTGCAGCGGTGTGACCGCTTCGCGCGCGGCCTGGTGCTATCCCGACCCCACGCCGCGCTTTCGCCCCATTGCCGGATACCTCGCCTTCTACGCGGGCGCGATGGAGGCCTGTTTCGTCGGCGCGGAGCGCGTGCTGCCGCAGCCCGGATCCTTTTACGGCGGCTGGGTCACGGCGAATCTGCAGGGGGTGGCCAAGGGCGCACCGGGCACCGAACACTGGTAGGGCGGAAAGGCCGGTTGCGGCTTTTCCGATGCGATCGGGCCACGGTGGACTTTGGCTGGCGGCCGCGCAAAGGATGGTGGCAACGGAACGCCTCGCACCGAAACGCCCGGACAGGAGACTGAGGTCTTGCAGCAGCCGCATCGCGTCCCGCCGAATCGCTCGTCGCGCCGGCAAGACGCGCGCCGCATGACCCGGGCCGCACCTTGACGGTCACGCTTGCCGACATCCTTGCGGCCCGCCGGTCGATCCGGGGCGTGGCGGATGCCACGCCGCTCGTCCCATCGCCCTTCATGTCCGCGCATGTCGGCCACGACGTCCTGCTCAAGCTGGAGAACATGCAGCCCATCGGCGCCTTCAAGCTGCGCGGCGCGCTGAATGCCATCGCGCAGTTGCCGGAGGGCACGGCCGGCGTCACCTGCTGTTCGACCGGCAACCACGGCCGCGGCGTGGCCTATGGCGCGCGCGAGCGGGGCCTGCGCGCGGTGGTCTGCATGTCCGGCCTGGTGCCGCAGGCCAAGGTCGACGGCATCCGCGCGCTGGGCGCAGAGGTGCGGATCGTCGGCCGCAGCCAGGACGAGGCGCTGGCAGAAAGCCGGCGGCTGGCCGCGGAACAGGGGCTGGCAGAAATCTCTCCCTTCGACGATCCGGCGGTGATCGCGGGACAGGGCACCATCGGGCTGGAAATGCTCGAGGCGCGGCCCGACATCCGGAGAGTGCTGGTGCCGCTCTCGGGCGGCGGCCTCGCCGCCGGCATCGCCGTCGCGGCGAAGGCGATCGATCCGTCCATCGAGGTCATCGGCATCTCGATGGACCGCGGCGCCGCGATGCATCGCTCGATACGCGCGGGCCGCCCGGTCGAGGTGCAGGAGGTCGAAAGCCTGGCCGATTCGCTGGGCGGCGGGATCGGGATGGAGAACCGCCTGTCCTTCCCGCTCTGCCGCGACCTGCTGGACGACACGCTGCTGGTGACCGAGGAAGAGATCTATCACGCCATGCAGGTGCTCTACTGGGAGGACCGGATCGTGGCGGAGGGCGCCTGCGTCGTGGGCCTTGCGGCCACGTTGGCGGGCAAGCTGCCGCAGGCCCGGGGCCCAATCGCCACGGTCGTCACCGGCCGCAACCTCGACATGGCGCTTTTCACCCGGGTGGTCACCGGACAGGACGTGACCCTGGGCGACCACAGGGTGCGCGGACGCCCCTACGCGCGCAAGGCTTGACCGCTGCGCCGACGTTCGCAATACGTTCCAGGGGTTGAGCGGGGCGTTCCACCTCAGGATGCAGGGGTGACAGGTTTTGACGCCCCGACGAGGGTAAGACCGGACTCGCGCCGCCGATCGGCGCCCTGACACTGCCCGCCGGGAGGACCGCATGACCGCCTTTCGCTTCATCCACAGTTCCGACCTGCACCTGGGCCGACGCTTCGCCAGCCTGCCGGACACGCCCGACGGCAACCTGCGCGGCAGGCTGATGGAGGCGCGGCACGCCGCCATCGGGCGGCTGGCCGCTGCCGCGCGCGACCATGGCGCGGCCCATGTCCTGCTGGCGGGCGACACCTTTGACAGCGCGACACCCTCGGCCGCCGTCGTGCGGCAGGCGCTCGCGGCGATGGGCGAGGCCGAAGGGATCCACTGGTGGCTGCTGCCGGGCAACCACGACAACCTGCGCGAGGCGGAGCCGCTCTGGGACGCGATCCGCCGGGACGCGCCCGCGAACGTGCAGGCGCTGACAGAGGCCGCGCCGGTCGAGTGCGCGCCGGAGGCCACGCTGCTGCCCTGCCCCGTCGAATGGCGCTCGGCCGGGCGCGATCCGACGGAACCGCTGGCCGGGATGCCCAGCGCGCCGGGGGCGCTGCGGCTGGCACTGGCGCATGGCGGCGTGACGGATTTCACCGACAGCGGCGCCAGCGTGCCGCCCGACCGCGACCGCAGCGCACGGCTCGACTACCTGGCGCTCGGTGACTGGCACGGGCGGCTCGAGGTGGGCCCGCGCGTGCATTACCCCGGCAGCCCCGAACAGGACCGCTTCCGCCACGACAGGCGCGGTGTCTGCCTTGCCGTGACGCTGGCCGGCCCCGGTGCGCCCCCCGAGGTCACGGAGGTCGAGACCGGAAGCTTTCTCTGGGCGCGCAAGTCGCTGCGCCTGACACCCGGAGAGGACGCGGCGGCGGCGCTCGGGGCGCTGCTGCCCGCCACGGGCCGGCGCGGGATCCTGCTGACGGTCGAGGCGGGCGGGCGCGCCAGCCTTGCAGAACAGGCCGCGCTTCGGGCCACGGCGCGCCGGGCGGCGCCCGAGTTCGCGCTCTTCCGCCTCGTGACCGACGCGCTCGCCAGCCACTACGAGGCTGCGGACCTCGACGAGATCGACCGCGCGGGCGCCCTGCGCCTCGCCGCCGACCGCCTGCGCGACGAGGCGCTGGACGAGGCGCTCGCACCGGAGCAGCGCGAGATCGCCGCGCAGGCGCTGGCGCGTCTCTACGCCATCGTCAGGGAGGGCCGGACATGAAGCTGCGCAGTATCCGGCTGGAGA
>NZ_JBKHAQ010000059.1:0-17801 GCF_046542825.1 Rhodosalinus sp.
TGTGCTCGGCGGGGGTGTTGAACACGGCCACCATGTGCTCGCCCTGCCGCCCGACAAAGCCCATCGAGGCGATCGCCGCGGTCGCGTCCGCGCGCAGCCAGTCGGCGAACTCCGGATCGCTCCAGGCGCGCGCCACGACCGCCGCGCCGTTCCGCGGCCCGACCTTGTGTTCGTAGGTGTCGATGATGGCGTCCACCGCGGCGGGATCGACGAGACCCTTCTCCACGAGGATGGACTCGAGCGCCCGCACGCGGGCGGTCATCTCGTCGAGATCGTTGTCGTGATGGGGATGATCGTGCATGGAACAAGCCTCGGTCTCGGAGTATGCGCCGCGATGTGGCGTCTTCCAAGCGGGAAACGCCGCCCGCGCGGGTGCGATGGATCACAGATCCCGGATCAGGGGCTCGATCCCGGCGGCGAGCGACAGGAGCCTTGCGTCGTCATGGGCGCGGGCCATCAGCATCAGACCGACCGGCAGCCCGTCGCCGGTCATGGGCAGGCTGATCGCGCAGAGGCCGAGGAGGTTCGCGAGCATCGTGTCGCGGATCACCTGCCGGTTGACGGACAGCCTTTCCGCGTCGGTCGCCACCTCGGCAAGGCGCGGCGCGACGCGGCAGACCGTGGGCAGGACGACGATGTCGACCCGGTCGAACAGCGCCTGAGCCTGCGCTGTGGCCTCGGCCCGGATTGCGACGGCCTGAAGATACGCGTCGGCCGTCCAGTCGCCGCCGGCGCGCAGCCGCGCCGCGATGAAGGGATCGAGGACGTCGCGCGACGCGGTCAGCAGGTCGCCATGCGCGGCATGTGCCTCGACGGCCACGAAACCGCCGCGTTCCGCGACGGGCCTTAACGTCTGCGCCGCCTCGAGCGGCCCGCCGTCGATCAGGGCGCCGGCCTGTCGCAACTCGCGCAGGGCCGCGTCGAAGGCCGCTGCCACGCGGGCGTCGCGATCCTCGGCGCCGTCCTCGATCGTGAAGATGCGCAGGCCCGCGAGGCTCGCGGGCGGCGTCGGCACAGCGCGACCGGTCAGGATGCGATGCAGCGCGGCGCAGCCTAGCGCGGTCCGGCTGATCGTGCCGACCGTGTCGAGGCTCGGCGCCAGCGGCACGACGCCGTCGACCGGCACGATCCCGTGCGTCGGCTTGAAGCCCACCAGACCGCAGAACGCCGCCGGAATGCGGACCGACCCGCTGGTGTCGGAACCGAGGGCCGCATCGACGAGGCCGCGCGCCACCGCCACGGCGCCGCCGGAGGTGGAGCCGCCGGGAATGCGGTCGGCATCGACGGGATTGCGCGGCGTGCCGAGATGCGCGTTCAGGCCGAGCCCGCTGAACGCCAGGGGGGGCATGTTCGTCCGCCCGAACAGGATCGCGCCGGCGCGGCGCAGGCGGGCGACGGCGCACGCATCGGTGCGCGAGACCAGTTCGGTGCCCGACAGCCGGAAACCGATCCCGGTGCGCTGGCCCTGAACGTCGAAATTGTCCTTGATCGCGATGCGCAGCCCGTCGATCCCGGACAGGCGCAACCCGGCGCGCGCGCGTTCGCTCGCGTGGCGGGCCTGCAGCGCGATCACCTCGGGGTCGAGCGACGTGAAGACGTGGTCCGCCGTGGCACTTGCTGCAAGCGCCTCTTCCGTCGCGCGACGCACGCAGTCCGCCATATCGTCAGCGGGCAACACCCGATCTTCGGCCTGCGGGATCATCTGAGGCGTCCTCGTGTTTTCGGGGCAAAAAGGATTGCGCCCCCGGTGAGACCCACCGGGGGGCGCGCAGGCTGGGTCAGGGCTCGAGGACCTGCACGGCCGAGGCGTCGAAGGGGGCGTCGGCCTTCGCGGTCTCCACGGCATCGCCGAGATCCGTGATCACCGCGCTGTCGATCGGGGCCAGCCGGGGGGCGAGACCGTTATCCACGGTGAACTGCGACAGGACCCGCAGGCGCTCGACCTGCTCGGACGAGAAGCCGATGCGGATGTCCTCGAAACTCTCCGCGGTCCAGTTCGGGTCGAAGTCGCTCGCCGTGGCGATCACGTCGACGTCGATCTGCCGCGCGGCTTCGGGAATGCGGAACCACTCGTTGGTGATCTCGGCGTTCTGACCGGCCCAGTAGAGCGCCTCGGCATGCGCGCGCAGGAAGCGTTTCACGACCTCGGGGTTCTCCTCCACGAAATCGCTGCGGGCCATGATGACCATGGTGGGCGCGATGTCCTCGCCGAGCGTCGTGGCGACCCCCTGCTTCTCGAAAAACGCGATCCACGGGTCCCAGGTGAAGAAGGCGTCGACCTGGGCAGCGCGCACGGCATCGGCCAGTTCCGAAAAGCCGATATTCACGAAGGACACGTCGCTGCCGGCTTCGAGCCCGGCCTCCTGGACCATTTCGATGGCGGACTGGTAGACGGTCACGCCGAACAGGCCGTAGACCTGCGTGCCGGCGAGCTTGTCGAGGGCGTCGATCTCGGGCGTCGTCGACATGATCGCGCCCCGGAATGCGGATTGATGACCGATGGCGACCACGGGCGCGCCGGAGGCCATCACCGTGATCGCGGCGAAGTCCGAGGCGAAGCCGATGTCGATGGCGCCCGAGACCAGCGCCTCGTTCACGGCGGGGCTGGAGTTGAACAGGATCAGCTCGCCCTCGAGATCGTTGTTCGCGAGGATATCGGTGCGGTCGAGCGTGTGGGCGATCTGCGCCTGCACGGTCGTCGTCGGGATGTAGCCGATGCGCACCGCGTCGGTCGCACTGGCCGCACCTGCCGCCAGCGCGGCCAGGCCGGCCAGGAGGGCGGGGAGGGCTCTTCTGATCATTCGTCCATTTCCTTCTGCCAGTCGGGTTTGAGTGTTTCCCAGAGCTCGCGCACCGTCTGCACGAACCATGGATCGGAGCGCACCTCGGGCGCGCGGGGCTTTGCCAGGGGCACGGTGATTTCCGTGCGGATCCGGCCCGGACGCGGGCTCATCACCACGATCCGGTCGGCGAGGAACACCGCCTCGTCGATGGAATGGGTCACGAAGAGGATCGTCTTGCCGCTGTCGCTCGAGAGCCGCGCGACCTCTTCCTGCAGAAGCACGCGCGTCTGCGCATCGAGCGCGCCGAAGGGTTCGTCCATCAGGAGGATCTCGGGGTCGGGCGCCAGCGCGCGGGCGATGGCGGCGCGCTGTTTCATGCCGCCCGAGATCTCGTGCGGATACTTGTCCTCGAAGCCCGTCAGGCGCACGCGATTGATCAGGTCGCGCGCGACCGCGGCCCGCTCGGCGCGCTTCATCCCCTTGGCCTTCAGCCCGAACTCGACGTTTTCCTGCACCGTCTTCCAGGCGAAAAGCGCGTAATCCTGAAACACGACGGTGCGGCGCGCATCCGGGGAGGTGATCGGCGCGCCGTCATGCAGCGCCTCGCCGCTCGTGGCCCGCTCGAAGCCGGCGAGGATCGACAGGAGGGTGGACTTGCCGCATCCCGAAGGACCGAGCAGCGTCACGAACTCGCCCCGCCGCACGTCGAGATCGACGTCCTTCAGCGCAACCACCTCGCCGTCGCCGCGGCGCCCGGGAAAGATCTTGTTGAGGTTCCGGACCCGGATCTGCACCGGGGCCGCATCGGTGCCGGGGATGTCGCTCATCTTCGCCTCGACGCGCAGGTTCATCCGTTCCGCTCCCCGTGGTTCCAGTGGTTCAGGCGACGTTCCATGCGCTCCATCACCACGTTCATGGCAAAACCGATGGCGCCGATGACGACCATGCCGGCCACGACGTTCTGGATCTGGAACAGAAGACGGCTCTGCTGGATCAGGTAGCCCAGGCCCGATTGCGCCGCGATCAGTTCGGCCGTGACCACGCACATCCAGCCGATGCCGAGCGCGATGCGCATGGCCGGGAACACGATGGTCAGGGCCGGCGGAACCAGCACGTCGCGGAACAACAGCCACGGTCCCGCGCCGAGGCAGAGCGCGGCGTTGACCTGGGTCCGGTCGATCGCGCGGATCGCCGAATAGGTGCCGACGAAGACCGGAAACACCGCGCCGATGAAGACGAGGAAATAACTCGGCGCGTTGCCGACGCCGAACCAGACGATGGCAAGCGGGATCCAGGCCAGTGGCGGGATCGGCCGGATGGCCTCGATCGTGGGCTTGGCAAAGTCCGCGAACGGCTTGAACCAGCCGGTGGCAAATCCGAGCACGCCGCCCACGACGACGGCCAGCGCGAACCCGCCAATGACCCTCTGCAGGCTCGACAGCGCGTGGATCACGAGAGAGCCGTCTTCCAGCAAGGTCACGATCGCCATGGCGACCGCGCTCGGCGGGGGCAACAGGAAGGCGTCGATCAGCCCGATGGCCACGATGGCCTCCCAGAACGCGAGCGCCCCGACAATGCCGACGAGGTTGCGCTGGATGGATGACATGGCGGCCCCCCTGTGCCAGTACGACGAACCCAGTCTATGCGGTGGAATCGGGGCAACAATTGCGCTGTGGGTCGCTTTCTGACGCTGACTGACGCAGTATGGTGCTTCATACAGCGCCAGAATCGGGCTCGGCTCACATGACAGGCACGCAACCGACCCGGCTGGTGGAGAATCTCCGCTTCCTCACCAGCCGGTATCGCTCGATTTCCGAGTTCTGCGCAGTGGTCGGAATCAACCGTCAGCAGTTCAACAAGTACCTGTCCCAGACGGTGCGCCCGTCCGACCGCATCCGGCGCAAGATCTGCGACCATTTCGAGATCGAGCCCGCCATGCTCGACTGGCCGACCACCGAGTTCCGTGCCTTTTTCGGCGCGGGCGCCCAGACCGAGGCCCTGGCCGTGTCGCGCGCGTTCTCCGAGTTGCGGGCCGTGTTCGACGCCAACGACGAGCGCATCGGCGACTACGAGGGGTATTACCGCCGCTACTACATGTCGTTCTCGCAACGGGGCTTCGTGTTGCGCTCGCTTCTGAAGATCGAGGTCGATGCGGGCATCGGGTTCTTCCGCTGCATCGAACGGCTGCATCCGGCCGCGACCCGGCGCCGGCGCGCCACCCTGTTCAAGTATCGTGGCATCGCGAGCTTCCTGCGCGAGCGGATCTTCCTGACGGGCTGGGAGCATCTCAGCCGCAACGAGATCACCCATACCGTTCTCTATCCGACCTATGCCAATGGCCACAGCTACATGTTCGGCATCATCAGCGGCTGTTCGGCGGCGGCCATGCGAGAGCCCTTGAGTTCGCGCATCGTCCTGGAACGCATCGACGCGCCGCCCGATCTGCGCAGGGAGGCGGCGCAGTTGGGGGCCTATCCCACGGATCACGAGGCGATCCCGAGCGACGTGTCACAGTTCCTGCTGGCACCTGCAGAAGCCAATGGGGTCATGCGCGGCTCCTACTAGATGCCTTCGCCGAACTCTCGCGGAGATCTTCAAAAATCCTTTCTTGTCGGGTCGTTAGGGATGTTAGACGTAGTTGACGGTGTTGTCGGTCAGCGCCCGATCGCAGGCGGCCTCCAGCCGGTCACGGCCAAACCTGCGCTCGAGGCTCAGCACCCCCAGGGCTGAGCGATATCCCTGCTCGGGGTGCGGCCTGTCGCGCATGAGGAACTCGACGAGGATGGCGACATGTTGGCCGACGCGACCAGCGCGCAGGATCAGATACTCCGGCGTCATCCCGCCGTGACGCTGGTGCGCCTTGGGCACGCCACCGAAGAGCTTCAGCGCACGGACCTGCGCCTCGATCCAGTCGGGCAGCGTCTGGGTGAGGCTGGCCCAGGCGAAGGTGTAGCTGGATCCTCGCAGCGCAGGGCCACGAGATCGTCGAGGCGGCACCGGAGTTCGATCACCCTCCAACCCGACATCGGCAAGGTCATTGCGCAACGCACGGAAGCCGAGACGCGCCGGCTCATCGCCGAACTGCCGGACGCGGTCCTCAGTCATGTGTGCGACCTGTTCAGCGAGCAGGACTGTTACGACTTCTTCAAGGCCGCAGGATACAAGACCGATTAAACGCGATGCGCTCTAGATCGTGGAGACTGAGATCCAAAAAATTCGTCGATTGAACTGGAGGGCTTCGCCACCGCTTGATGCCTGGACGCGATCACCTGCTTCGGCTGGATCAAGCTTCAAGGGCGAAATCACTGCTCCACCCCATAGAGCGCCCTCAAGTGCCTGAAACAGGCGCTGGATCTTGATCGAACGCAGATTGAAACCGGACGCTCTACGACGGTTCACATCCTCCTCCCAGAAATCCACGAACAACACGCCTCCGATGCGAAGATCGAAGTCGAATGAGAATGCCCGGATGCGTGGGCCGGCGAGCCCCGAGTTCCCGGACCAGAGGTTCTGCGATCGCACTGTCTGAAACGACCCGCATGCGGCGGGCATGTCAGGGGACGCTCAACGCGCGCCGCGTTTCCGGCGTTGCGAGCTGCGAATGCAGGTCGAGAAAGATCTCGCGCGCGGCGCTGCGCTCGCCGAGATTCAGGAGCGCGTAGCCCTTGAGCAGCGCGAGATCGCGGCGCGTGACACCGGTCAGCCGTTCATGCTCCTCGAAAAAGGCGATGGCGCGGGCGAAGTCCCTCCGCTGGTAGGCCCGCACACCGCGCTGATTCAGGATCTGCCCCTCGATCTCGATCCGCTGGGCCTGGCGGAGCGGCGCCGAGGCGGCGACCCGCGCGGCCTGTTCCGTCATGTCGAGCTGCAACATCGCCAGAAGCAGACCAAAGCTTGCGTCGGTCCGGACTTCGGCGCTCGGGGCCCGCTCGACCGCCTGGCGGAACGCGGCGACGGCTTCCATCGGACGGTCGGCGTTGTAGGCGCACCAGCCGCGCTGGTAGATCACCCGAATGTTCGACGATCCGGCCGAAAGGGCGAGGCATTGCGTCCAGTCCCCCCTCTCGGCGGCAGCCTCGATCCCGGTCAGGCTACCGCTTCCGGCACGCGATGCGCCTGTCGCTGCCGTGGTCTCCGGCGCGGGTGTCCGCCGCGCGGACGCCGGCCTGCGCGTCAGCGTATCGGGCCGGTCGACCGGCCGCAGGCTCGTCTCCGGCCCTGTGCCGCCGGCGGTCGGGCGCTGCGCCTCCGTCGCCTCGCCGTCTAGGTCTATTCTCCGCTCGCCGTTGCCCCAGCGCGGCTCGGCCTGCCGGCCGGCGCGCAGCCGGTCCTCGGTCCGGCGCAGGCGTGCCGTCGCCTCCGGCGCCTGCGCCTGCGCGATGTCGGAGAACTCGGCCAGTTCCGAGAGGGTGGCGACGGCCTCGGCCTTCTCCAGCGTGGCAACGAGGATATCGGGCGCCGTGCATGTGCGCAGCACGGATCGGTAGATCGACAGGGCGCGGTCGGTTTCGCCCAGCGACAGATGCATCCGTGCCAGCTCCCAGGCGTTGTTCGCCCGCTCGCAGGACAGGAGCGCCGGGACCCCGCGCGCGATCCCGATGGCGGTCTCGGCCCGGTCGGCGGCCACCGCCGCGTCGAATTCGCTCTGCGCCTCCGACACGCTCAGCAGCGTGAGCATGTCGGCCGGCGGCGACCAGTCGGGGAAGGCACGGTCCGTCTCGTCGATGAGCTGCCGGGCGCCCTCGTAGTCGCCGTCCGCGATCAGGGCATAGATGCGGTCGATCGAATCGGGCCCGGCCGGGCCGGACAGGTCCTCGAGATCCTCGGGCGGCGTCCAGTCCGGGAAGGCCCGTTGCAGGCGCCGCAGCTCGGAGGTCACCGCCTCTTCGTTGTCCTGCTCGAGATAGAAGCGCAGCGCCTGAAGGTCGCTTTCGGAGGGCTCCTGCGCGGCGGCGCCCGCGGCACCGAGCGACAGGACCAGGGCGAGCGCGGCGGCGCGCAGGCCGGGGGTCAAATCGGCAGGCATGCGGGCAACGTCCGGATCTGGGCCATCATGACGAACATGTGCAGGGTCGAGGGGTAATAGGGTTGAGCGGGGCTGTAGGGCGGGATCGGCGCGCCCGGACCGCCCTCAGCGGCGCAGTGCGACAAGGCCGCCACCGCGCGGTAACCGGGATCGCCGCTGGTCTCCAGCACCGTGCCCGTCTCCGCGTCGAGGACCGTCGCGGACAGCCCCTGCGGCGCGCGTGCCATCGCGTCGGCGGCGCGCGCCAGTGCCGGATGCCCGTGTTCGCCCGACCACGCGAGGAAGAGCGGCACGCGCAGCGCCTCGTATCCCGCGTCATGCGAGAAGCCGGACGGCGCCCGTCGTCCCTCGGGCGTCAGTTCGAGCCAGTCGGGAACGACGGCCTCCTGCGCGATCTCCGACATCAGTGACAGGCCCGACGTGGCCGCGCGATCGAGCTCGGGCTGCCCGGTGGCTGCCGCCACCTCGCGCATTGCGAGCGGCATCATGTAGGACGGGTTCACGATCACGCCGTCGGGCGTGGTAAAACCCTCTGCCGCCGGCAGCAGTATGGGCTGCCCCGGTCGATCGGGGCGCGAGGCGACGCAGCTTCGCACCAGGTCCGACGCCACCGCCGCCGCGCGGTCGCGCCATGCAGCATGGCCGAACCGCTCGGCACCGCGCAGCAGCGCCCAGGCATGGAAGAGATCGCCATCGCTGGCATTGTTCAGATCCGGCACCCGTTCCGGCACGTCGGGCAGCCAGCGCCAGGCCAGAAGCGCGTCGCCCCTGATGGCGAGGTTTTCCTGCGTCCAGGCGGCCATGCGGCGAAAAGCGTCTTCGTCGCCTACCTCGACGGCGATCGACATGCCGTAGCTCTGCCCCTCCGAGTGGCTTGCGCCCCTTTGCGGCGCGTCCACAACCCGGCCGCTGAAGTCCAGATGCGCGTCGCGCCATGCCGTCCAGAGGGGCCAGAGCGGGTGCTCCGCCCCGGACGGTTGGGCCAGGACAGGCCCGGCGGTTGCCGCAGCCGCTGCAATTCCCAGAAAGTGCCGCCGTCTCATTCGTCGTTCCTCCGTGTGAGAACGAGGATTGCCATGGCCACAAGGGCCGAGAGAACGGTCAGCGCAAGGATCGCTGCGACGTAGCCGAGCGGCGCGAGGGTGGCGTGATTCCCCATGACCGCCCTTAGATTGGACAGCTTGAGTGGCTCGTGCAACTTCAGCGTGCGGTCAGGGGCGGTCCAGCTGACCCAGCCCGTCGCCTCTTCGTAGAGTGCGACCTGCCCGGACGGGCCGTCACGGCTGTCGCGACTGCCGGCGAGCGCGCGGACGATCTCGTCCGGTCGCGCGGAGCGCCCGAGGACCAGCCAGATATCGCCGGGCCGGTCCGGGTCCGGCTGCAACAGGGCTGCCTGCGCCTCGCGCTGCGTCAGCCACTCGCCCAGTTCGACCGTCTCGCCGAACGCCAGCCGCTCCAGCGCGCCGGCCAGCCGCGCAGGAAGCGCCGCGATCTCGCCGGGCGTCGGCAGGCCGAACCAGCCACCCTCCTCGCTTACCTCGTCCCAGGGGGTCGCGGCCGACACCGGCGCGCCCGCCCCCTCCGCGACCCCGTCCAGCGCCGCGTTCAGGGCGCGCAGGTTGTCGCGCACCAGCGGCGCCTCGATGCCGGAAAGGTCGCTCGGCGTGCCGACCGTCAGCCTGGCGCGCGGGAGCGGGTCGTCCGGCGAGGATCCGCCGGGCGCAGCGAGCGCAGCCGCAACCTGCGGCAATAGCCCGGGCGGCAGGCTGCCCGATGCCTCGTCGCCCGGCACGATATCGGTGCCTGCAAGCGCGGAAAGGGACAGGTCGAGCGATGGCAGTGACATGCGTGGCGAGGTGGGCACGAAGAGCTGGCTGCCCCTGGAGATTTCAAGCACCGGGCCGTCGAGCTCTTCACAGGCCGCGTCCGGCGGATCGCCCGGGATCAGCGCCTCGAACTCCAGCCGGTTGACCCCCGGTTCCAGCAGGCGCGCCCCGAAGGAGATCGGCAGCGTCGGCTGGGCGCGCCCGCCGTCGCGGTCCAGCGGCAGAAGACGGATGGTCGTGCCGTTTACCTTGACCAGCAGCAGCGCGCCCTCGGGCAGCCCCTCGGCGAAGCGATAGTCGAGATCGAGCCGCGCCTTCTGCGAGGCCAGCAGCACCCAGTCCCACGGCAGGCGAAAGTCGACCGGAATGCGGATGTAGCGCCCTTCGCCCACCAACCGCCCGGCGCCGAGGTCCGAGAGCGCCTGGGCGCTGCCCGGCGTGGCGACCGCAAGGCCGGTCTGATCCGGTCCGTCCGCGGCATCGGCCAGACCGGCGCTGACCTGAGCATAGTCCGTGCCCTGTTCCAGCAGCAGCACGAGCGCCCCGTCGCCGCCGCGCGCGAACCGCGGCTCATCCGGGCCCCGGCCCGGCGGCAGCGCCGTGATGCGCGCAAGGTCGGGCGGTCCGGCCGACTGTCGCCAGTAGCCGACGCTCTCGACAGCCGGCGGCGTACCGCCCAGCGACCTCGCGACCTCGGCGATGAAGGGCGCCGCCTCGACGAGCGATGCCCGCGGGTCAGGCCGCTTGATGGGGATCGGCGCGCCGCGTGCTGCCTGCGCCGAGATCGCGGCAAGAAACCCGTCGGCGTCGGTGCCGAAGCTCTCTGTGGGCAGGCTCACGCCGCTCGCTCGCGGGTCGATCTCGGTCCACAGGGCGAAGGCCGCGTCAGGCCCGCAGGCGACGCGGTGCGTATGGCGGGCGATGATCGTCACCTCGTTCCGCCCGGCGCGCAGACCCCCCTCCGGTACCGCGAGGGTATCGCGCGCGAAGCCTTCGAAGTTGTCCGGCGCCAGTGTGCCGAGGTCGGTGCCGTTGACCCTGACCGCGAGCCGCGACCGCTCGGGCAGCGCGTCGATGCCCGAGCGGTGCACGAGCGCCAGTTCCGTCTCCCCCGGCGCGGACGGCAGGTAGAGGACGAAGCGCGCCGTCGCTGCCTCGCCGGCCAGCCTGCGGATCGGGCCGCTCTCGATACGCGGTTCGGCGGCCCGGAGCGGGACCAGCTGCGCGCGCTGCTCGGGCGCCGGCGTGTCGGCCGCCGGACCCTGCGTGCGGCCGCGATCCGCAGGATCGCGCGGCGCAGTGGAGCGTGGCGGTGCATCCTCGGGCGGCGCGGGCGCCTGATCCTCGGGCGGATCGAGGGGGATGATCTGTGCGTGCACCGGGCTGGCGAGGCCCGCCACGAGCGCCACGGCGAGCGTGCGCCCGAAAGGCGGCAGGCGGCGCGTCACCGCGGGTGTTCCTCGTCGAGGATGAAGTCGAGACCCTCTCGGCCCGACCTGCGCGCGCGCGGCGCGGTGGCGGAGGGCACGGCGAAGTCCGCCCCGAAGGCCAGAAGATGCACCGGAACCGCCTCGTCCCGACGCTCGGTCGCGGCGCGGCGGCGGCGTGCCGGTTCGCGGATGAAATCGGCGAACGTGCGGGGAATAGAGGACAGGCTGAGCCCGAATGCAAAGAGAAGCCCGGATGCGAGACCCCGCGCACGTGTCCGGTCCTCGCGCAGGTGACGCCACGCCTCGCTGTCGGAGAAGATGAGATAGGCCACCGCCTCGCGCGTGGACATCGGCTGATCCGGCAGCAGGTGGATGCCCGCGGCAGGGCCTTCCGGACTGCGGGCGACGGCCCTTACCTCTGCAGCGATCTCGCGCTCGAGGTCCGGGGCCTCGGGAAAGTGCGGTTGGAAGACGACCCGCGCGCCCGGCCCGAGGTCCGAAAGCCGTGCCTCGGCCGGCGTGCCGTGCGGTGCGGTCATGAACTGAAGCCGCGCGCCGCTGGTCGAGGCGTCGGTGACGACCACTTCGAGCTCCGGCCCCATGTCCGTGTCGTCGGGCAACCACGCGGACGCCGGGACCCGTGTGCTCACCCGCGGCGCGCTGCGGCGCTGCCGCTTTTCCGACACGGCGCGGAGGGCGAGCGCGGCGAGCAGGAAGTTGAACAGCGCCCAGCCGCCCACGACCTCCACCACCGTGCGGTCACCGGGAAAGGCGATCCAGCGCGCGACCGCGACGGCAACCCCGATGCCCAGCAACACGGTCAGCAACAGCAGCGGCCGGTAGATGGGCGAGATGTAATCCTCGCTCAGCGTCTCGTCCTTCGCGGTCACGGCGAACGTCGCGGCGCGCGGGCGGCGGATCGTCTTGAAGATCTGCGTGGCAAGATAGGGCGCCTGCGCGACCTCGTAGACCTCGGAGATCAGCGGCCAGCGGGTGCGCGCGAAAAGCGCGTTCTGAACCATGAAACTGACCAAGAGGTAACTGAGCATGTACGCCAGCACCTCCTCGCCCGTGGCGACGAAGATCTCGAGCCCGAAGAAGAGGTAGAACAGCGGGATGATCAGGAAGCTGAGCCGCACCAGGGGAAACAGCCAGAAGCTCATCGAGTTCAGGTAGCACAACCGTTGCAGCAACGAGAGGCCGGACCGGAAGAGCGGGTTCTTGAGCAGCAGTATCTGGGTCATGCCGGTGGCCCAGCGACCGCGCTGCTGGATGAACGAGGCGAAGGTCTCGGGCTGCAGTCCCGCGATCATCGCGCGGTTCAGATAAAGGCTCTCCCACCCCCGGGAGTGGATGTCGAGCGCGGTCTCGGCATCCTCGGTGATCGTCTCTCCGGAAAAGCCTCCGACCTCGTCGAGCGCGGCCCGCCGCAGAACGGCAGCGGAGCCGCAGAAGAAGGCGCCGCGCCAGCGGTCGAGGCCGCGGTGAATCTGGGCGTAGAACATCTCGTTCTCCGCCGGGCAGGCATCCGGCAGGCCCAGATTGCGCTGGATCGGGTCGCGACTGATGAAGAAATGCGGCGTCTGGACCAGGAACAGGCGCGGGCTCTCGACGAAATAGCCCACCGTCCGGGCAAGAAAGTCGCAGCTCGGCACGTGGTCTGCGTCGAACACCACCACGAGATCGCCATCGATTTTTTCCAGAGCGGCGCTCATGTTGCCGGCCTTGGCGCGTTCGTTTCGCGCGCGCGCCGTGTACATGACGCCCAGTTCGGCGCACATCGCCTGAAGCTCGGCCCGCCGCGCGCGCGAAGCTTCCGCGATCTTCGGGTCCGGATGCGCGCAGCGCTGGTCGGTGCCGCCGTCGTCGCAGAGCACGACGCGGAGTTTGTCGCGCGGGTAATAGATGTTCCTGGCCGCGGCGAGCGTGACGCTCAGCATCTCGGGCGGCTCGTTGTAGGAGGGCACCAGCACGTCCACCGTGGGCAGATCCGCTGCACGCACCCGACGCGGCAGCGCCCGCTCCGTCGGATCAGAGTTGATGAAGGCCGTCAGAAAAAAGACGGCGATGGCATAGGTTTCGACGGTCAGCAGCAGGAGCGCCGCGGCGAAGGAGGCCGGGGCATCCGGTGATGGCAACGTCTCCAGCACCCGCCAGATCCAGTAGCGCAGGATCAGCACGCTCGCCACCGCCAGCAGAAGCACCCGGGGCACGAGGTGGCGTCTGGCGAAGGGCTTGAGCAGCGCGACCGCGACCACCGCCGCGATACCCAGAAGCCCCTGTACCGCCGTCGAGGTGGGCGTGCTGGCCAGCACGACAATGGGCACAAGCAGCCCGATCCAGAGCACCCCCAGCGCCGTGGCCGAGCGCGATGTGCGCCCGCGGCTCATGAGGCGGGTGCCGCCAGCGGCGACAGGGTGCGCACGGGGGCGCCGCCCGCCATGCCCTCGGGTGCGGGAAACCCGACGCTCCGGGGGCCTGCGGGCTCAAGTGCCTCGCCCACGTCGCCGCGCACGCAGTTGCGCATCACCATGTCGAGCGCGACGGCGCGCCCGGGCAGCAGCCGGTCGCCGACATCGAACCGGCGTATCGCCAGAACGCAGGTCGTGCCCGCACCGCTTGCCCATTCGGCCCAGGTCAGCGTGCCTGCCGTGTCCTCGTCGCTGCGCAGAATATCCAGTTCGGCCTGTGTGAACGGCGGGGGCAGGCCGCCGGCCTGCGCGAGCACGCGCTGCAGCCGCAGCCTGCCTGCGTCGGCCAGAAAACCGGGGGCCTCTGCCCGAAGATAGACGAAGTTGTCGCCCGGTAGCGCGGTGTGGTTCGGCAACAACAGGCGTTGTTCGGAGATCCGCGCAAAGCGGCGTTCCAGCACGAGCCGCGTCTGCGGCAGGTTGAGCCAGGCATCCTCGGAGGTCACGGTCACCCATTCGGTCCGGGCGACGCCGCGCTGCAGGTCGGTCAACCCGGGGTTGTCACCGGTACAGGCGGCCAGGAAAGCCGCGACGAGCGGCACGAGGCCCCGGACCGTCCACGCGGCCCTTTGAATTAGCCCTTCGGAGAGAGAAGACCATCGAAGCAAGACTGTGTCCTTGGCGCATCGCGTCTCATAAAAGCGAAAGCGGTTGCAATCTCCGGCTACCCGAAACGAAGACATATTGCGATACTGCGAGGCTTTCGCCCTTGCATCCGTGACATGGAGGCGCAAAAGGGCAACAGTCGCGACGGGCAGACCGGACCGCGCCGTGCAACAGGAATACGGCACCTTCCTGCGCGGGTCTTGCAGAACCGCGATGTATTGCACCTGCAACACGGGACTTTCCGAGGCCGCCACGGCGGCGGGCCGTCTCGGTCCCATCAGATGGAGCAGCGGGCATGGAGCGGGGACTGGCTGGCTGTCTGGCAACGGCGACGCCCGAGGCGCTTGCGCTCTTAGTCGCCGGGGTCATGGTGGGAGCGCTTGTCTTCCTGCTTTGGCTGCGACGCTCGACACATTTCTACGGCAAGCGGCTCTTCACGATCGCAAACTGGGCTCTCGTGTGGTGGCTGGGCGCCGCGGCGCTCGAGCTCTCGGTCGAACCCGCCGGATGCAAGCTCCTGTTCGCGACGCTCGCCTATCCCGGAATCGCGCTCCTTCCGACCGCCTGGGTTCTCTTCGTCTACCGTTACGCCAGCGGCCGCACCGGCCCGCTGCCCGTCGGGCAGATCGCGCTGCTGGTCGGCGCACCGCTCGTGGTGACCGCGCTCGCGGCGACCAATCCGCTGCACGAGATGTTCTACGCCGCCGGCACGGGGCCGCGCGACGCCACGCCAGGCGCGCCGATCGTGTACGAGTACGGGCCGTTCTTCTTCGTCGCGGCCACCTATCTGTACGCTTGCCTCGCCACCGCTGCCGGCTTGCTGGCGGTCGGGACGTTCGTTTCACAGGCGCCTTACCGCGGCCATTTTGCCGCGCTCTTCGTGCTCATGGTCCTGCCCTTGGCCGGCAACGTGCTCTACGTCACGCGCAACGTGACGATCGCCGGGTTCGATCCAACGCCGCTTCTCTTCGCTGGCGTCCTTGTCGTCTACGCCTGGCTCATCAACGTGAACAGACTTTTCGACCTGTCCTGGATCGCTCGGGATCTCGTCTTCGACGAGCTGCCGAGCGCCTATCTCATCATCGCCCACACCGGGCAGGTCTTCGGCGCGAACGCCCGGGCGAAGGAGCACTTCGGCATCGATCCCGCGGCGCGACGTCAACTCGAGAACGCTCCGGGGTTCGGCCCCCTGTTGCGCACCCTGATGCGACAGCCGGAACGGACCACCGTGCAGGTGATCGAGATCGGAGACCGAAGCTACGAGGCACTGCCACGGCCGATCTACCGACCGATGGGGCTTCAGTACCCCGTCATGGGGTGGGTTCTGGCGCTGACCGACATCACCGACCGGCTGGAACGGCAGCGCAAGCTGGAGACAGCGCTGGAGGTCTCCGCGCGGCGCGCGGCGCAGATGACGCTGCACAACAGGCGGATGCGGGCCGAGGCGCGAACCGACGCGCTGACCGGCCTGCGCAACCGACGCAGCCTGCAGGAAGACCTCTCGATCCTCTATGCGAAGGATCTGCCTGCACCGAGCTTCGTCACGGTGGCCGCGATCGATCTGGATCACTTCAAGTCGATCAACGACACCTTCGGCCACGACGCGGGCGACATCGTGCTGGCCGCCTTCGCCGAGCGCCTTGCCGGCAGCTTCCGAGCCAGGGACAGGATCTACCGCCTCGGTGGCGAGGAGTTCATCGTCACCGCGGAGGGCCTGAGCAAGGCCGAAGCGGCGGATCGGCTCGAAGGCCTGCGGGACACGGTGCTCCGGATGCCCGAGTGCGCCGCCTTCGACGGGCTCGAGGTGCGGTTCAGTGCCGGCCTTGCGACATGGCCTGACGATCATCCGGATCTTTACGCCGTATTGCGTCTTGCGGACGCGCGTCTCTACCGCGCGAAGGGCGCAGGACGGTCACAGACATTGGCCGATGGCAGCGCCCCCGGCTCCTGAGGCACTGCAAATACCCGCGCGGCGCCAGCGTTGAGTACGCCCATGGCGGCATTCGCCGGGCCCAGGTTTACGTGCTGCATAATGGGCCGTGCCGCCGTGCGCCAAATGCAAAGGCTGGGCGGCGATGCGCCCGCCGTCGCCGTGGGTCGCGGCCCCGCCATCGTCAATCGCCACGACCTCGTCTTCAGCAGCACGCCCAGCGACCCCGAAATCGCCGCCGCGCATCGGCGTTGCCTCCTTTGTCGCTCTTCTCGCCTTGAGAAGGACATGAGGCGGCGCCGGCGGGCTGGCGGAGACCGCAGCGCGCTCAGGTGGCGGAGGAGAGGTTCACGCGCTTCATCAGCGCGGCCGCGGTTTCCTTTCGCTCCGAATATCGGTCCACGAGATAAGCCTTCCGGTCCCGCGTGAGCAGCGTGAACTTCACCAGCTCCTCCATGACATCCACGATGCGGTCGTAAAGTGGCGACGGGCGCATCCGTCCCGCCTCGTCGAACTCCTGGAACGCCTTGGGGATGGAGGATTGGTTGGGGATGGTCAGCATCCGCATCCAGCGCCCGAGGAGCCGCATCTGGTTCACGGCGTTGAAGCTCTGCGAGCCGCCCGAGACCTGCATCACCGCCAGCGTCTTTCCCTGCGTGGGGCGCACGGCGCCCTCGGACAGCGGGATCCAGTCGATCTGGGTCTTCATCAGCCCGGTCATGGCGCCGTGTCGCTCCGGGCTGGACCAGACCATGCCCTCGCACCAGGCCACGAGGTCGCGCAACTCGCGGACCTTCGGGTGGGTGGCATCCACCCCGTCATCGACGAGAGGCAGGCCAGACGGATTAAAGAACCGCACCTCGGCCCCGAGCCCCGTCAGGATGCGGGCGGCTTCCTCGGCCGACAGCCGACTGAAGGATCGGGCCCGGAGCGAGCCGTAAAGCAGCAGGATTCGAGGCGGATGGGTGCTGATGGCGGGCGATTGCAGCCGGTCGTGGTCGACAGGCCCGAAACTCGCCTCGTCGATCTGCGGGGTGGTCAGGTCGGTCAGGGGGTCAGGCAATCCGGTTTCCTTCGGCGTCGATGATCAACTGGCCGTCCTCCTTGGCCAGCGGGCCGGGAGGGAGCCTGTCGAGCAGGTCGAGGACGGTCCCGGACGGGCGGCAGAGTCTGACGCCCTTCGGCGTGCAGACGATCGGACGGTTCACAAGGATCGGGTGGCGCGTCATCGCCTCGAGAAGGGTGCCATCGGTGACGTTCGCCGCCGTCAGCCCCATCTCCTCGGCCGGTGAGCGCGCGACCCGCAGCGCCGCGCGCGCGGTGAGTCCGGCGGCTGCGAACAGCGCCAGAAGCTGTGGACGCGTCCAGCCTTCCGTCAGGTAGTCGATGACGGTCGGCTCGTACCCGGCGGCGCGGATGATCCCGAGCACGTTGCGGGACGTGCCGCAGTCGGGATTGTGATGGATCACGACCGGGAAGATGCTCATGCCGGGAACCTCTCGCGCGTCCGGTTCGCGATGGCGACGAGGCTCAGCATCACCGGCACCTCGACCAGGACGCCGACCACGGTGGCCAGCGCCGCGCCGGAGTTCAGGCCGAAAAGCCCGATGGCCACGGCGACCGCCAGTTCGAAGAAGTTCGACGTGCCGATCAGCGCGCAGGGGGCGGCGACTTTGTGCGGCACGCGCCACGCCCATGCCGCGGCGTAGCCAAGCACGAAGATCCCGTA
>NZ_JBKHAQ010000060.1:0-17690 GCF_046542825.1 Rhodosalinus sp.
GATCTTCACCGAGTTCGGCATGACCAAGGGCCGGATGCCGCCCGAGAAGAAGCGCCCCGAGGGCGCGAAGCCGCGGGTCAACATCCTCGGGCCGATGTATGGCGTGTTCAACATGCCCTCGGACCTGGCCGAGATCCGGCGGCTGATCGAGGGCATCGGCGCCGAGGTCAACATGGTGATGCCGCTGGGCAGCCACCTGGCCGAGATGCGCGACCTGGTGAACGCCGACGTCAACGTGGTGATGTACCGCGAGTTCGGCCGCGGCCTCGCGGAGGTGCTGGGCAAGCCGTATCTGCAGGCGCCCATCGGGGTCGAGAGCACGACGAAATTCCTGCGCAAGCTGGGCGAGCTTACGGGCCTCGATCCCGAGCCCTTCATCGAGAAGGAAAAGCACTCGACCATCAAGCCGGTCTGGGATCTCTGGCGCTCGGTCACGCAGGATTTCTTCGCTACGGCCAGTTTCGCGGTCGTGGCGAACGAGACCTACGCCCGCGGCATCCGCCAGTACCTTGAAAGCGACCTTGGCCTGCCCTGTGCCTTCGCCGTGGCGCGCATCGCGGGGCGCAAGACCAACAACGAGGAAGTGCGTGCGCTGATGGGGCGCGAGCGGCCGCTGATCGTGCTGGGCTCGATCAACGAGAAGATGTATCTCGCCGAGCTCAAGGCAGGGCACGGCCCGCAGCCGGCCTTCATCCCGGCGAGCTTTCCGGGCGCCGCGATCCGTCGCGCGACCGGCACGCCGATGATGGGTTACGCCGGCGCCACCTACCTGCTGCAGGAGGTCTGCAACGGCCTCTTCGATGCGCTTTTCCACATCCTGCCGCTGGGCACCGAGATGGACGCGGCCGACGCCACGCCCACCCGGCTGCGGCGCGACTTCCCCTGGGACGAGGACGCCCAGGCGGAACTCGACCGGATCGTGGCCACGCATCCGATCCTCACCCGCATCTCCGCCGCCAAGACGCTGCGCGACGCCGCCGAGCGCGCCGCGCTCGAGGCGGGCGCGGAGCGCGTGGTGCTGGAAACCGTGAAGGCCTTGTCGCCGGCCTCGACAGGCGACGCAAAGGAGGGCTGACCTTATGGCAGACATCACGTCCAACCCGCCCCCCCGGGTGCGCTCGGGCCGCCGCCGCGGCGCCGAGTTCCATGTCTATTTCGCGCTGATCTTCATCGTGGCGATCCCGTTCACGACAGTGCGCTGGACGCGCGACGTGATCCGCAACCGTTCGCTCAACATGCACGGGCCGCTCGCCCGCGCCTGGGCCGAGGCGGACCGGATCACGCCCCTGATCTTCTCGGCCTGAGCGACCGCTCTGACCGAGGCAAGCCCTGTCCCTTCGCGCAGGCGTGGGGCAGCCCGGAGGGACCGTTCCTGGCCCCGAAGGAACCCGGCCGCGGGGATCGCGGCGTCAGCATAACGTTCCGGAGGAAAGTTCATGGCTGATAAGAACGACCTGTCCTTCACAGGTCTCACAGACGAGCAGGCCCAGGAGCTGCACTCGGTCTACATGAGCGGCCTTTGGCTGTTCACGGCCGTTGCGGTGGTCGCGCACATCGCGACCTTCATCTGGTTCCCCTGGTTCTGATCGGAGGACGACGAGATGGCAAAGTTCTACAAGATCTGGCTGATCTTCGACCCCCGCCGCGTGTTCGTGGCGCAGGGCGTCTTCCTGTTCCTGCTCGCGGTGATGATCCATCTCGTGCTGCTCAGCACGGATGGCTTCAACTGGTTCGAGATCGCCGCGGCCAAGTACGACCGCGGCGACTGAGAGCCCATCGCACTGCCATTGGCCGCGGGCGGTGCGTCCGCCCGCGGCGATCCGACGACACAACACTGACGGCTGAGGGTCGCAACCGGAAGGCCGCCAAACGCGGAGTAAGAGAATGGCTTTGCTCAGTTTTGAGAGAAAGTACCGCGTCCGCGGAGGGACGCTGATCGGCGGCGATCTGTTCGATTTCTGGGTCGGCCCGTTCTATGTGGGTTTTTTCGGCGTCACGACGATCTTTTTCGCCGTGCTCGGAACGATCCTGATCTTCTGGGGCGCCGCCAACCAGGGGACCTGGAACCCCTGGCTCATCAATATCGCGCCGCCTGACCTGAGTTACGGTCTGGGCATGGCGCCGCTCATGGAAGGGGGGCTGTGGCAGATCATCACGATCTGCGCGATCGGCGCCTTCGTGTCATGGGCCCTGCGCGAGGTCGAGATCTGCCGCAAGCTCGGCATGGGCTATCACGTGCCCTTCGCCTTCGGCGTCGCGATCTTCGCCTATGTCACGCTGGTCGTGTTCCGGCCGGTCCTGATGGGCGCCTGGGGGCACGGGTTTCCCTACGGCATCTTCAGCCACCTCGACTGGGTGTCGAACGTCGGCTACGCCTACCTGCACTTCCACTACAACCCGGCGCACATGCTGGCGGTGACCTTCTTCTTCACCACCACGCTGGCACTGGCGCTGCACGGTGGCCTGATCCTGTCGGCGGCCAATCCCGAGAAGGGCGAGGAAGCGAAGACACCGGACCACGAGGACACCTTCTTTCGGGATTTCATCGGCTATTCGGTGGGCACGCTGGGCATCCACCGGCTGGGCCTGCTGCTGGCGCTGAACGCGGGCTTCTGGTCGGCGGTCTGCATCATCATCTCGGGGCCCGTCTGGACCAAGGGCTGGCCCGAATGGTGGAACTGGTGGCTCGAACTGCCGATCTGGCCGTCTCAGGTGGGGATGTGACTCATGGCTGAATATCAGAACATTTTCACCCAGGTTCAGGTCCGCGGCCTGCCGGAGATGGGGATGGACGACTCGGGCGAGATGGCGGCCGAGCGCACGGGGCCCGGGGGCTTTTCCAACCTCCTGGGTTGGCTCGGGAACGCGCAGCTCGGACCCATCTACCTGGGCTACGCGGGCGTCATCTCGATCGTGACGGGCACCCTGTGGCTCAACATCATCGGGTTCAACATGCTGGCGCAGGTCGGCTGGTCGATCCCCGAGTTCCTGCGCCAGCTCTTCTGGCTGGCGCTCGAGCCGCCGAGCCCCGAATACGGGCTCTCGTTCCCGCCGCTGAACGAGGGCGGCTGGTACCTGATCTCGTCGTTCTTCCTGCTGGTCTCGGTGCTGGCCTGGTGGCTTCGGTCCTGGCAACTGGCGGCCGAACACAAGATGGGCAAGCACATCTTCTGGGCCTTCGGCTCGGCCATCTGGCTCTTCCTCGTGCTTGGCCTTTTCCGGCCGGTCCTGATGGGATCGTGGTCCGAGGCGGTGCCCTACGGCATCTTCCCGCACCTCGACTGGACCACCGCCTTCTCGATCCGCTACGGCAACCTCTACTACAACCCGTTCCACGCGCTTTCGATCGTGTTCCTCTACGGCTCCGTGCTGCTCTTCGCGATGCACGGCGGCACGATCCTGGCCGTCAGCCGCTTCGGCGGGGACCGGGAGCTGGAGCAGATCTACGACCGCGGCACGGCCTCCGAACGGGCGGCGCTGTTCTGGCGCTGGACGATGGGCTTCAACGCCACGATGGAGGGGATTCACCGCTGGGCCTGGTGGTTCGCCGTGCTGACGCCGATCACCGGCGGCATCGGGATCCTTCTGACCGGCACCGTCGTGGACAACTGGTTCATCTGGGCGCAGGAGCACAACTTCGCTCCGCTCTACGACGGCTCCTACGGCTACGAGGCCTACGGCTCGTACGAGGCCTTCATCGGACAGGAGAACTGACATGCTGCCGCAATGGTTCAACAAGTGGAACGCCGAGAACCCGACCAACATCTTCGGTCCGGCGTTCCTGCTGGGTGGGATCGGCGGGGCGGTCGTGGTCGCGGCGCTGCTGGTGACATGGGGACAGCCCTATGCCACCGACAGCATGCAGACCGGCCCGCGGGGCACCGGCATGTCGGTTCCCGAATTCGAGTTCGACCTCGCCGAAGGCGATCCGGCGATCGCCGGATTTCTGGAGACGACCTCGGACCCGATCCCGCCGCAGGGCGGGGAAGAGACCGCAGGGGAGGCGCGTGAGAACGTGCCTCCCGGGCTGGAGGATCTGACGGTCGAGAACTACGACCGCCTGCTGACGGCGATGCGGGCCTGGACCGGGATCCCGGACCTGTTCGACGACCCGGACAACTATCAGACGGCCGTCGGGCACACGATGGTCAGCATGACGCAGAGCATCAACGAAGACTGGGATGCCCATGTCAACGCCAACAAGGAAGTGGGCGTGACCTGCTACACCTGCCATCGCGGGCAGCCGGTGCCGGACAACATCTGGTTCCGCGCGACGCCCACGGTGGAGACGATGGAGGGCTGGTCGGCCAACCAGAACCGGGTGACGCCGGTAAGCCAGTTCACCTCGCTGCCGTCCGACGCGCTCGAGGAGTATCTGGTCAACTACGGCGTCATTGCGGTGCACGATCTGGAAAGCCGCGTGGACAACGAAATCCCCGGCGATCCGCTGATCCAGCACACCGAGCGGACCTATTCGCTGATGAACTACATCAGCAACGCGCTCGGGGCCAACTGCCTGCTGTGCCACAACAGCCGCGCCTTCTATTCCGCGGCGGGCGAGGTGACGCCGCAGTGGAGCACCGCGAACCTGGGTATCCAGATGGTTCTGGAGCTCAACAACGACTGGCTCATCCCGCTCGAGGGTCTCTATCCCGCCGAACGCCTGGGTCCGGTCCATGCCGATGCGCCCAAGGTGGCCTGCAAGACCTGCCACCAGGGCTATCAGCAGCCGCTGCAGGGCACCAACGCGATCGGTGACTGGCCCGAACTCGCCACCACGGGCGAGCCTGTCTACAGCGACGCCGCCGACCAGGCCTCGCTTTCCGAATAGGGGTTGGGCGGCCCGGCGCCGCCCGCCTCTCGCCCCGTTCGGGCCGGCATTTCCCGCCGGTCCGGGCGTCGGGGTCCCAGACCCCGGTTCCCTTCCTGTTGGCGACAGGAGCCGGCGCCGCGCCCGTTGCTTGCATCACCAGGGCGCGGCGCCAACCCCACTCCGGTGAGCAGAGGCCCCGGAGACCACGAGGGAGGAGACAGCCATGACCCAGCCCGATACACCGCTACTGGACCGCGTCGCCGGCCCCGCCGACCTGCGCGGGATGAGCGACCGGGAGCTTGCGCAGCTTGCGGACGAATTGCGCGCCGAGGTGATCTCGGCGGTCTCCCAGACCGGCGGGCACCTGGGGTCGTCCCTCGGTGTCGTCGAACTGACCGTCGCGCTGCACGCGGTGTTCAACACGCCCATGGACAAGCTGGTCTGGGACGTGGGCCATCAGTGCTATGGCCACAAGATCCTGACCGGCCGGCGCGCCCGCATCCGCACGCTGCGCCAGAAGGGCGGGCTTTCGGGCTTCACCAAGCGCGCGGAAAGCGATTTCGACCCCTTCGGCGCCGCCCATTCCTCGACCTCGATCTCCTCCGCCCTTGGCTTCGCCGTGGGCCGCGACATGGGCCAGCCCACGGGCGATGCCATCGCGGTCATCGGCGACGGCGCGATCAGCGCCGGCATGGCCTACGAGGCGCTGAACAACGCGGGCCACGAGGGCCGCCGCCTCTTCGTGATCCTCAACGACAACGAGATGTCGATCGCGCCCCCCGTCGGCGCCATGTCGCAATATCTGTCCCGCCTCTACGCCAACGAGCCGCTGGCGCGGATGCGCTCGCTGGCCGAGGGCTTCGAGGCCGCGCTGCCCGAGCCGATGCGCGAGGGCGCCAGGCGCGCCCGCCAGCTGGTGACCGGCGTGACAGGGCAGGGCACCCTCTTCGAGGAGCTTGGCTTCGAATACATCGGCCCCATCGACGGGCACGACATGGCCCAGCTCCTGCCGGTGCTGCGCGCCGCGCGCGCACGGGCGACGGGGCCGGTGCTGATCCATTGCTGCACGGTCAAGGGCAAGGGCTACGCCCCCGCCGAGAACTCGGCCGACAAGTATCACGGCGTGTCGAAGTTCGACGTGGCGACCGGCACGCAGGCGAAATCGACGCCCTCGGCGCCCGCCTACACCACCGTCTTCGGCGATGCGCTGACCGAGGCCGCGGCCCGCGACCCGCGTATCGTGGCGATCACCGCCGCCATGCCCTCGGGCACCGGGGTGGACCGCATGGCCAAGCGCTTCCCCAACCGCGTATTCGACGTGGGCATCGCCGAGCAGCACGGGGTGACCTTCGCCGCCGGCATGGCGGCCGCGGGCCTGCGCCCCTTCTGCGCGATCTATTCGACCTTCCTGCAGCGCGGCTACGACCAGGTGGTGCACGACGTGGCGCTGCAGGGGCTGCCCGTGCGCTTCGCCATCGACCGCGCGGGGCTGGTGGGGGCGGATGGCGCGACCCACGCGGGCGCCTTCGACATCGGCTATCTGGGTGCGCTGCCGGGCATGACGCTGATGGCCGCGGCCGACGAGGCAGAGCTGGTGCACATGGTTGCCACCGCGGCGGAGTTCGACGAGGGGCCCATCGCCTTCCGCTATCCGCGCGGCAACGGCACTGGTGTCGAGGTGCCCGAGCGAGGCGAGGTGCTGGAGATCGGCAAGGGCCGGGTCGTGCGCGAAGGGACCGACCTTGCCGTGTTCTCCTATGGCGCGCATCTGGCCGAGGCGCTGGCCGCGGCCGAGGCGCTGGAGACAGAGGGTATCAGCGTCACCGTCGCCGACGCGCGCTTTGCCAAGCCGCTCGACGAGGAACTGCTGATGCAGCTCGCGCGCCATCACCGGGGGCTCGTGACGCTGGAACAGGGCGCGATGGGCGGCTTCGGCGCCTTCGTCATGCACGCGCTCGCGCGGCTTGGCGCCTTCGACCGGGGCTTGGCCCTGCGCAACATCTGCCTGCCCGACCGCTACATCGATCAGGCGAGCCCCGCGGAGATGTATGCCGCGGCCGGGATGAGCGCGGCCGACATTGCCGCCACCCTGCGCGAGATCGCGGGCGCGCGGGAAGGCCGGGTGCTGCCCTTCACCGCGGCGGGCTGAGCCGCGCAGGAACATTGCAAGCGGTCGCGCCCGATGGCACCGTGACAGGGTCACGGTGTGGGTAGAGGGTGCGATGATGACGCGATGGATTGCGGTGCTGGCCCTTGCCGGGCTGGCAGCCCCGGCATGGGCGCAACAGCAGATCGGGGCCTATTACGCCCAGATCGGGCGCGAGGACATGTTCAACTCGAGCGGTGTGCGCCTTGGGGACCTGGGCGCGATCCTGCAGCAGGACCGCGCCAACTATCATCGCTTCGGCATCCGCCATGCGGGCGACGATTCGGACCGGGTCTTTGCCGACCCGGCCACGCGGGCGCAGATCCCCGCGCTCTATGCCCGCGGCCCGCGCGAGCCGCTGATCGAGCGGATCGTGCTGCAGGGCAACACCCTGGGCATCCTTGTGGTGGTCTGCGGGCGCGGCGGGCGGCCCGACTATCTGGTGATCAACTTCGCGGATGGCGACAGCTACAGAGGCTGCTGAGCACACTCCGGGCAAAGGCACTCAATGCGAATGCCGCGCCCCGGGTGGGGACGCGGCGCCCGCGAAGAGGGACCGGTCAGGGACCGATGAGCGCGCGGCTCAGGCCACCGCGTGGGCGATGGCGCACTGCTTCCACAGCACGGTGAGCGCGTTGATCAGGTGGTCGATGTCCGCGTCCGTGTGCCAGGGCGAGGGGGTGAAGCGCAGCCGCTCGGTGCCCTTGGGCACGGTGGGATAGTTGATCGGCTGCACGTAGATCCCGTAGTCGCGCATCAGGATGTCGGCCAGCATCCGGCATTTCACCGGATCCTTGATCATCACCGGGATGATGTGGCTGGGGTTCTGCAGATGCGGAATGCCGGCGCGGTCGAGCCCGGCACGCAGCCGCGCCACGTTGCGCCGCTGCGCCTGCCGCTCGGCGTCCGATTCCTTGAGATAGGCGATCGAGGCCTGTGCCGCCGCGGCCACCGCCGGAGGCAGCGCGGTCGTGAAGATGAAGCCCGAGGCGAAGCTGCGCACGAAATCGCAGAGCGCGGCGGAGCCGGTGATGTAGCCGCCCACCACGCCATAGGCCTTGCCCAGCGTGCCCTCGATCAGCGTGATGCGGTCGGCCAGCCCTTCGCGTTCCGAGACGCCGCCGCCGCGCGGGCCGTAGAGACCCACGGCATGCACCTCGTCGAGATAGGTCATGGCGCCGTGCTTTTCGGCGACCTCGACGATCTCCTTCATCGGGCAGATGTCGCCGTCCATCGAGTAGACCGACTCGAAGGCCACGATCTTCGGTGCGTTCGCGGGCAGCGCGGAGAGCTTCGCGTCGAGATCCTCGGGGTCGTTGTGTCTCCAGATGACCTTTTTCGCGCGGGAGTGGCGGATGCCCTCGATCATGCTGGCGTGGTTGAGTTCGTCCGAGAGGATCACGGCGTCCGGCAGGCGGCTGCCCAGCGTGGACAGCGCCGCCCAGTTCGAGACGTAGCCCGAGGTGAAGAGCAGCGCCGCCTCCTTGCCGTGCAGATCGGCAAGCTCGCGCTCCAGCGCCACGTGATGCGCGTTGGTGCCCGATATGTTGCGCGTGCCGCCGGCGCCTGCGCCGCAGCTCTCGATCACCTCCTTCATCCGCTCGGTGACGACAGGGTGCTGGCCCATGCCAAGGTAGTCGTTCGAGCACCAGACCGTGACCTCGGCGGGTGCATCGTCATCGTGGTTGCGCGCGCGCGGGAAGCGGCCGCATTGCCGCTCGAGGTTGGCGAAGCGGCGGTAGTTCCCCTCCTGCTTCAGGGCGTCGAGCTGGGTCTCGAACAGCGCATCAAAGTCCATGAGCGTCCTCCGGTCCGTAATTCGTTGTCTTGGGCGCGCGGCGACGCTCGGGGAGCATCCAGCGCCAGAGTTTCGCGTCCTGCCACGGGATCACCATGAGCCAGTGTTCCAGCAGGGCGAGAGCGGTGAGTGCGGCCAGCAGGGCAAAGCCCACGGTGGCCGCGGCCGTGTCGGCCGCGATCAGCCGCTCCACCCAGCAGGCGGTGGCGGCGGTCAGAAGCGAGACCGAAAGCGGGAAGAGCCGGTTGATCCGCCCGGTGCGGAAATGGCTCGGCAGGTGGGAAAGCGCGTCGGGGATGAACTCCAGGTTTATCTTCGGCACGCCGTAGAACAGGTTCAGCTTGGCCGAGATCCGCGCGCCGAAGAGCACGCCGAAGGTCCACAGGCCGAAGAGATTGGCCTGGCCCCAGCCCCAGAGCGCCAGCGCGATCAGCAGGCCCGCCAGCAGCATCTCGTGGTAGGCCACGGTGCCCCAGGCGCGCAGGAAGCGTTCCCCCTCGCCCACGCCCGGCGGGCAGGGGCGCGCCGCAGGCCCGGTGATCTGACCGGTCAGGAAGGCAAGCTCGACCCAGCCCCAGATCGCCAGCGCCGAGAGGAAGGCGCCATAGACCGCGGCAGGGTCGCTGCCGCCCAGCGTGGCGCCGTAACCCCAGAGGCCCGCGCCCAGCAACGGCAGTGACCAGAGGGTGGCCGCGGTGTTCGCCCGCGGCCCCCGCCGGTCGGCCAGACGGACAACGGCAAGGATCGCCCCGGTAAAGAACCACCAGGCAAAGAGCGCGATGAGCGCCGCGATCCAGGCCGAGGTCAGCATCAGTAAGCGGGCTCCAGGCGCGTGCTTTCGGGCACGCGGTGCTTCTTCGCCGGGATCGTGTAGAGCGCCGCGAAGGTCATCGCGGCACGCAGGCTGTTCGTCCACTGCTTGAGCTTGCCGCCGAGGCCGCCCTGCTTCTTGCCCTCCGCGATGGCGACGTTGGCGCGGTGCAGCCGCTCCAGATTGCGCTGCCAGCGCGGGTTCTCGATGTCCAGCGTGATCGGGAAGATCTGCTTGGACAGCTCGCTGGTCTTGGTGAAGACCTCATGCGCGTACCAGTCAGGGTCCACCCCGATGGCGGCGTGGAACGCCGGGCGCTGATGGTCACGGACATACATCGTGGCATAGACCGCCGTCAGGAAGAACTTGATCCACCAGACGTTTATCCCGCTGGTCAGCTTCGGGTCGGTCTTCATCAGCAGCGCGAAGGCCTCGCCGTGGCTGAACTCGTCGTTGCACCACTCTCGGAACCACTTGAAGATGGGGTGGAACCGCTTTTCGGGGTGCTTCTCGAAGTGCCGGTAGATCGTGATGTAGCGGGCGTAGCCGATCTTCTCGGAGAGATAGGTGGCGTAGTAGATGAACTTGGGCCGGAAGAAGGTGTATTTCTTCTTCTGCGTCAGGAAGCCCAGGTTCACCGCCACGCCCGCCTCGCGCAGCGCGTCGTTGATGAAGCCGGCGTGCCGCGCCTCGTCCCGCGCCATCAGCTGGAAGAGCTGCGTGATGTCCTTGTTGTGGCCGCGCCGCTTCATCTCCTTGTAGAGCACGCAGCCCGAGAACTCGGCGGTGCAGGAGCTGATGAGGAAGTCGATGAACTCCTTCTTCAGCTTGGGGTCCATGCCTTCCCAGTCGACGTGATCCCAGGACTCGTCCTTCTTGAAGTGGCCCTTGTTCGGGTCCGCCTCCATCTGGGCGATGAGCCTGTCCCAGTCCGCCCGCACGGGCGTGACGTCGATCGCGTCGAGTTCGTCGAAATCGGTGGTGTAGAAGCGCGGGGTCAGCAGCGTGTTCTGCATCGCCACGTCGGTGGCGGACTTGCTGTCGAACCTGGCCTGTTCCTCCTGGATCGCCAGTCCCTCCTCAACGGTCGTGGCGTCGGCGGTATGGGTGGCGGTGACGGGCTTGATGGGGGCGTTCATAGCTCCACCTCCTCGGAGAACGAGAATTCGCAGAGCTCCATGACCTCGAAATCGCCGGTCAGGCGGGTCCAGAGCTGTTCGAGTTTCGAGGCGCGCACGATGATCGCCTCGCGATCCTCGGTCACGATCTCGCCGAAGGGGGCCATGATCTCCGGCCCCTGCACCTTCACCTCGTCGCCGGGATAGACCACGGCGCCGTTGTTGAAGCGCACATGCGCATGCAGGCTTTCGAACTTGTGGCTGATCTCGACGGTGCAGGGCGCCCGTTCGATCTCTCGCGTCAGAAGTCCCATGTCGGTTCCCTTTCGTTCACTGAGCCAGAAGCTTGGCGAAGGCCCTGGCGTTGTCCCGACCGAACCCCATCAGGTCGGCGCTCCACCCGGTGGAGGGGTCGGCGACGGAAAAGCGCCCGTTCTCGTGGCGCATCAGTTCGACGGGGCCGTCGATGGCCACGCCGTGCTTCGTGCGTTCGCGGTGGAGCACGCGATACACACCCGACACGAAGCCGCCCTCTTCGGGCGACAGGTCGGCGATCACGGTCCCGTCCTCGGCGCGCACGCTGGCGGCCCCCGACATGTCGCCGCCCAGGTAGAGCACGCGCACGTGGGTGACCGGGCTTTCGGGCGGGGTCGAGGTGACGGGACGGCCGGTCCAGACCGCGATCGAGACGATCACGAGGACGGCCATGACAAGCCCGAACATCGCGCGCACCAGCACGAGGGGAACGATCTTCTCCTCGGGTGTGTAGGTGCGTGGCGGGCGGGCGGTGGCGGACATCTCTGAGGTTCCTCCTTGCTTGGCGACGGGCGGTTATTCGGCGGGCACCGGGGCTGCGGCGCCTGCGGGCGCGGGCCGGTCCCCGGACCGTGCGGCCGCGGGCGGGGTCGCGGCGGGCGGGGTGGCGCGGGCCACCTGCGGCTGCGCCACGCGCGCCTCGGCCGCCTCTGCCAGCAGGCGCGCGATGCGCTCTGCCTCGGGGATGCAGCGCAGCGCGGGCTCGGGCTTTCTGAGATGCCAGGGCCGGACATGCGGCCAGAGTACGAGATAGCTGAACCGCGTCTCGCCCAGCAACTCCAGCGCGATGGTGCCGGTGCCCCGGCGGCGCAGGTCGAGATGCGCGTTGGCGACGTGGGTGTAGGGCAGGTTGAGCGTGACGGTCAGCGCCGCGCCCACCCGCATCGCCACGCGGCGGTTTGTGATCGTGTAGACCGTCGCGCGCGCCTGCACCCACGCGATCAGGGCAAGCAGCGCGCAGACGATCAGGCCCATGACGATGAAGGGGGTCGAGATCGCGACGGCCTGCGCGAAGGGCATCAGGTCGAGCGCGGCGACCAGGCGCCATGCCGCGAGGAAGACGAAATAGCCCATCACCCACTTCAGGCTCAGCGACTCGAGGGCCAGGGCCCACCAGTCGGGGCGGCCCTGCCAGAGGATCTCCTCGCCTTTCGGCGGCTCCTCGGGCAGGCCCTTCACGGGTTCGAATGCGAAATCGTCGTGCGGCATGGCGTCCGGTCCTTCGATGTCAGAGTTGCGGCTCGAGCCGCGCCTCGTCGGCGTAAAGCACGCCGCCGGCGTAGTAGGCGGCGATCTTGTCCTCTTCGAGCAGGGTCACCTGCCGTGGCGAGGCGTGGCGCGGCACGTTGGCGAAGTGCTTGGCATAGATCGTGCGGATCTTGACGTGGTCGCGCTTGATCACGGCCAGCGTCATCGGCACCAGGCGCTTGCCCTCGCCCCACTCGGGGTCGAGCTGGTATTCCAGAAAGCGCACGAGCTGTTCGGGCTCGTCGATCCACAGGTCCGTCACGGTGCCGACCACCACGTCGTCGCCCGACATCACCGGCAGGCCCCGCGGGTCGCGGCCGGCCGAGACATGGAAGTGCTCGGTCGCCGACATCGGGACGATCTTGGGGTGGCCCTTGCCGTCCAGTTCCGGCTGGTCGCGCCGGTTCACCCAGGAGGCCGGGCCGACACCGTCCACCAGCGGGTCGCCGGTGGGCACGAAGGGATAGCCGCGGACCGGCTGCGTCTGCTCCAGCGCGAGGTTCTCGCGCTCCAGCGTCTGCTGCGAGGGATAGGAAACCTCGCCGCGGCCGTGCGGCAGCTTGAAGGTCTTGTCCTTGGGCAGCGGGAAGACGCTGGGTGTGGGCGCGGGATTGCCGTCCTCGTCCTCCAGCGGATAGCCCTCGCGCATGTTCTCGCGCTGGAGATAGACGACGAGGCCGGCGAAGAAGATGTAGAACAGCCACAGCGAGAGACTCGCCAGGTCGAACTCTCCGAAGAACGTCTCAGTCATGGTCCTTTCCTTTCAAAAGGCAGGCGACGGTCATGTCGGCATCTCGGCGAGCCCGAAGCGGGCAGGTGCCGTCCCTTGGCCGACGGGTTTGGCGGCGTGTCTGACCAGCGGTCCGATGGCGATGAGCGTCACGAACAGAAGGCCGATCTCGATGTGGTAGACGAAGGAATAGCCGGTCGCGGGATCGTTCAGCGCCTCGCCCAGCCGGCCGGAAAGCGCAGCCTGGTTGACCAGGTCGCGCAGACCCCCGCCCAGCGCGATGGACAGACCCGCCGCGGTCGCCTGTGCCGCGCCCCAGGCGCCCAGCGCAAGGCCGCGGCCCGCGACGCCTTCGGCCGGCATGGTCATCGCGGCGGTCAGCGTGGCGACGGCGAACATGCCGCCGCCGAACCCGATCAGCGCGGCCCCGGCAAAGAAGATCGCGCCCGACTGCATCGGCGCGGCGAAAATGACCGTGGAAAAGGCGGCAACGCCCACCAGCACGCCCATCGCGGCCAAACGATAGGGGTTCGAGCCGCGCGCCAGCATCCGCGCCGCCAGCGCGAAGGCCAGAAGCGCGCCGCCCGCCCAGGTCGCGGTCAGCATCGTGGTGGCCGAGACCGACAGGCCCAGGATCTCGCCGCCGTAGGGCTCGAGCAGCACGTCCTGCATGTTGAAGGCCATGGTCCCGAGGAAGACCACCGCAAGCAGCCGCCCCGCCGTGCCGCCGGCGGCCAGGTCTGCCCAGGCATCGCGGAAGCGCGGGCGCGGTGCCTCGCGCTCTTCGCGGGTCATCGGGCGCACCTTCTCCTGCTTCCAGAGCGCGACGAGGTTCAGCAGGATGCCCGCCAGCGCCACGCCCTGCACCACGCGGACCAGCGTGAAGGGCGCGAAGTCGCGCAGCAGCCAGCCGACCACGATGGCCGAAACGCCCATGCCCAGCAGATACATGACATAAAGCAGCGCAACGACCCGCGGCCGCGTCTCCTCTGTCGCGCGGTCGGCGGCGAGCGCAAGGCCCGCGGTCTGCGTCATGTGCATGCCGAAACCGGCCATCAGGAAGGCCACAGCCGCCAGCACCTCGCCGGCCCATGAGGGGCCCACCGCCTGCTGCCCGCCCAGCACGAGGATCGCGAAGGGCATGACGGCAAGCCCGCCCATCTGCCAGAGCGAGCCGAACCAAAGGTAGGGCACCCGCTTCCAGCCCAGCGCGCTCCTGTGCGTGTCCGAGCGGAAGCCCAGCAGCGCCCGGAAGGGCGCGATCAGCACCGGCAGCGCGATCATCGAGGCCACGATCAGCGCCGGCACCGAAAGCTCGACGATCATCACGCGGTTCAGCGTGCCCAGCAGCATCACCATCGCCATGCCGACAGAGACCTGGAAAAGCGACAGCCGCAGAAGTTGCGGCAGCGGCAGGCCTTCGCTCGCCGCATCCGCGAAGGGCAGGATCTGCGTGGTGAACCGCGCAAGCGGCCGAAGGCGCCAGAAACTCATCGCGACACCTCCAGCGCCTGCGAGATGTAGAAGCCCTGCGCGACGCGCTCCAGCACCTTGAGCCGCGCCGGCGTGCCCGCGTCGCGCAGGGCGCGCGCGATCGCCTCGGGCGCATGCGGCACCATCGTGGGTGATCGGTCGGAGCGGGGGAAAAGCTTGCCGCTCTGCCACATCGCCATCAGAAGCGGCGTGCGCGGCGCCACGGTGAACACCACGCGCCCCTCGGCCCGCCGCGCCAGCCGGTCGAGCGCGCGGGCAAGATCCGGCAGCCGGTAATAGATCAGGCTGTCCATCGCCACGACATGGTCGAAGCGGCCATGCGCGGGGTCCAGCATGTCGCCGGACGTGAAATGCACGCGCCCCGGAAGGCCCGCGGGCAGCCGCGCCTCGGCGATCCTCACCAGGCTGGGCGAGATGTCCACCGCCACCACCTCGGCGCCGCGGGCGGCGAGTTCCGCGGTCATCTGTCCCGCGCCGCAGCCCGCGTCCAGCACCCGTGCGCCCCGCAGATCCTCGCCCAGACGGGACAGGATCTGCGCGCGCATCTTCTCCCGCCCCTGGCGCACCGTCTCGCGGATCCGCGAGACGGGCGCATCAGAGGTCAGCCGTTCCCAGGTCCGGGTCGCGGTCTTGTCGAAATAGGTCTCGACACGGGAGAGGGTGCTTTCGTAGCTCATCAGTCGAAGCCCAGCAGTTCGAAGATGTCGCGGTCCTCCAGCGGCTCGGGCGCCAGCGCCTCGGTACCGTTCCAGAGCGTCTCGGCCAGGCGCACGTATTCCTTGCGCGCCATCACGATGTCCTCCTCGTCGGGCATCTCGAAGAGCGTCTTCTTCTTCAGCCGCGAGCGGCGGATCGCGTCGAAGTCCGGCATGTGCGCGATGCGCTTGAAGCCGACCTCGCTGCAGTAGCGGTCGACCTCGTTCGTCTCCTTCGAGCGGTTGGCAACGCAGCCCGCCAGCCGCACCTTGTAGTTGTTCGCCTTGGCGCGCACCGCCGCGATGATCCGGTTCATCGCGTAGATCGAGTCGAAGTCGTTGGCGGTCACGATCACCGCCCGGTCGGCATGCTGCAAGGGCGCCGCGAAGCCGCCGCAAACCACGTCGCCGAGGACGTCGAAGATCACCACGTCGGTGTCCTCGAGCAGGTGATGCTGCTTGAGCAGTTTCACCGTCTGCCCCACGACATAGCCGCCGCAGCCGGTGCCCGCGGGCGGCCCGCCCGCCTCGACGCATTGCACGCCGTTGAAGCCTTCGGTCATGAAGTCCTCGGGCCGCAGCTCCTCGGCGTGGAAATCGACCTCCTTCAGGATGTCGATGACCGTCGGCTGCAGATGGCCCGTCAGCGTGAAGGTCGAATCGTGCTTGGGATCGCAGCCGATCTGCAGCACCCGCTTGCCCAGCGTCGAGAAGGCGACGGACAGGTTCGACGAGGTGGTGGATTTCCCGATGCCGCCCTTGCCGTAGACCGAGAACACCTTCGCCCCCTCGATCTTCATCGAGGGATCCTGGTGCACCTGGAGCGAGCCCTCGCCGTCCTCGCCCTTTTTGATTCGCGGCGGCGCGCCCAGGCCGCGTTTCCGCAGTCCCTCCTGCTCGCGGGCGTTGGCCCTCGCGGCCGGCGGCAGCTTGCTGTCAAGCGGACTCATGCGCGTCTCCCTTTCCTGTCTGTCGCGACGCGTCCCTGTCCCGCGCCGTCTCGGTCCTTCCTCTTGCCGGAAATACCCCGGGGGGTGAGGCCCGCGAGGGCCGAGGGGGGCAGCGCCCCCCTGGCGGCCTCGACGTATGCGCGCCCCAGGGTCATTCCGCCGCGATCCCTTCCATCCGGTCTTCCAGCGCGTCGGCCGCATCCTGAAGCGCCGCCAGCGTCGCGGCGTCCGGCGTCCAGTAGGCGCGGTCCGAGGCTTCCAGAAGGCGGTTCGCCATCCGGCTCGAGGCCTGCGGGTTCAGTTCGGCGAGGCGCTGGCGCATCTCCGCGTCCAGCACGAAGGTCTCGGAAATCCGCTGATAGACCCAGGGCTCGACCGCGCCGGTGGTGGCGGACCAGCCCAGCGTGTTGGTCACCTGCGCCTCGATCTGGCGCACGCCTTCCGAGCCGTGGCACAGCAGCGCCTCGTAGAATTTCGGGTTGAGCGAGCGCGACCGCGTCTCGAGCGAGACCTGGTCGGCCAGCGTGCGCACCTTGCCGGTGCCGCGCGTGGTGTCGGAGATGTAGACCGCTGCCTCCTGCCCGCCGCGGGCGCGCTTCACCGCGCGGCTGATGCCGCCAAGCGTGTCGAAGTAGTGATCCACGGTGGTGACGCCCAGCTCGACCGATTCGAGGTTCTGATAGGCAAGCTCGACGGTCTTCAGCGCCTCGCCCAGAAGCTGCCCCTGCGGCGCGGCCTTGCCGTCGCGCCCGTAGGCAAAGCTCTTGCGGGTCTGGTAGGCGTCGGCCAGCTCGTCCTCGTCGCCGAAGGCGGAACTGTCCACCAGCTGGTTGACGTTCGAGCCATAGGCGCCCTCCGCGTTCGAGAAGACGCGCAGCGCGGCCGTTTCCATGTCGCAGCCGATGCGCTCGGCATAGGCCAGGGCATGGGCGCGGACGAAGTTCTGCTCCACCGGCTCGTCGGCGGTCGCCGCCTTCCAGGCGGCCTCTGCCAGCATCCGCGTCTGCAGCGGCAGCAGGTCCCGGAAGATGCCCGACAGCGTCATGATCACGTCGATGCGCGGCCGGCCCAGCTCTTCCAGCGGGATCAGGTCCGCGCCCGCGAGCCGGCCGAAGCTGTCGAAACGCGGCCGCGCGCCGATCAGCGCCAGCGCCTGTGCGATGGGGCCGCCGTCGGACTTGATGTTGTCCGACCCCCAGAGCACCACCGCGATGCTCTTGGGCAGTTCGTTGTGCGTGGCCAGCAGCAGCTCCGCCTGCTTCGCGCCCTCGCGGCAGGCGAATTCCGTGGGCATCCGGAAGGGATCGAAGGCGTGGATGTTCCGCCCCGTCGGCAGCACGTCCGTCGAGCGGATCAGGTCGCCGCCCGGCACCGGCGGCGTATAGCGGCCCTCGAGCGCATGCAGGATCGCCGGGATCTCGTGATCGCCGGACAGCAGTTCCGCAACCCGCGCCTTCGTCTCGTCGTCCGCCCCCTCGATCAGCGAGAGATACTCGGCCTTCGCCGTCTCGCTCATCGGCCGGCCCAGCACATGCAGCCCCTCGGGGATCAGCGCGTCCTCGGTCTCCAGCA
>NZ_JBKHAQ010000061.1:0-17085 GCF_046542825.1 Rhodosalinus sp.
GCGGAAGATCTCGGCGTTCTGCGCCCAGGCGATCACCGTGCGCGGGCTCATCACGGTGGAGAGATCCCCGTTCATGAAGGCGGTGCGCGTCAGGTCCGCGACGGTCACCATCTGCTTGACCGTCCTGCGACCCTTCTCGGTGTTGTAGTGAGGCACCTTCGACAGCACGATCGACACCTCGGCGTCGATCGAGAGATAGTTGAGCGTCGCCACCAGGCTCCAGCGGTCCATCTGGCCCTGGTTGATCTGCTGCGTGCCGTGATAGAGGCCGGTGGTATCACCCAGGCCCACGGTGTTCGCGGTGGCGAAGATCCGGAAATACTTGTGTGGCGTGATCACCTCGTTCTGGTCGAGCAGGGTGAGCTTGCCGTCCGTTTCCAGCACCCGCTGGATCACGAACATCACGTCGGCGCGGCCGGCGTCGTATTCGTCGAACACGATCGCTGCGGGATTGCGCAGCGCCCAGGGCAGGATGCCCTCCTGGAACTCGGTGACCTGCTTGCCCTCGCGCAGCTTGATCGCGTCCTTGCCGATCAGGTCGATCCGGCTGATGTGGCTGTCGAGGTTCACGCGCACGGTAGGCCAGTTGAGCCGGGCGGCCACCTGTTCGATATGGGTGGACTTGCCGGTGCCGTGATAGCCCTGGATCATCACGCGGCGATTGTGGGCGAAGCCCGCGAGGATCGCGAGCGTGGTGTCCGGGTCGAACTTGTAGGTGGAGTCTTCGTCCGGCACGCGATCCGTCCGGTCGGAAAAGCCGCGCACGACCATGTCCGTGTCGATGCCAAAGACCTCGCGGACCGAGATCTCTTCGGTGGGCTTCGCGTTGATGTCGATACCGCCGTCCGCCATGTCCGTCCGTCTTTCCTGACTGTCCGCGCCGCCGCGCGTGCCCGTGCTGCAACATATTCCGGCGGCGCGCAAGGGGAAGGGCGGCCTGTCGGGCCGCCGCGGCATGGGGGCTGTCTGCGCCCCTTGGCCCGTTCCGGGCCTTCTCCCCCGCGGGTTTTCGAGTTCGGAAAGAAGGCTATGGCCTGGCTCAGGCGGATGTCATGGCCCTCTGCGCGCAGAAGCACGAGGCGGCGACGGCGCGGGCAGCGGCGATGTAGAGCGCCTGGGCCGGTGCGCGATCTCGGCCGCGGGGGCGCCTCGGCTGATGCGCCGGCTGTGCCGACCCGGATCGCAGGGATGATCCTCGTCCATCCCCGCCTCTGCGTCATGCAGCCTCGAGTCCAGCATCCCAGGGCCGCAGGCGCACCGGTGGCGCGCGACGGGCCAGTGGGGTGTCCGGCGCGTGCGCGGATCGGGACGGCAAGCCGCCGGCTGCCAAGACGCGTTGCGCCGGGCGACAGGAGCGGCGGGATCGCGGAGGATGCCCGCCATGGGGCTGGCGGACGATCGCGGCCGCGCGGCCGAGGCGACCGCCGCTCATGTCGCGCAATCGCACGGCGTCATGCGTGTCATCGCCATCGTGCTGCGGCCGGCGACGCGATCGCTGCCTGCGCGACCTTGCGCCGCCCGTGGTTGAAGGATCGCGGGCGGCGCCCCACTCTCGACGAAACGAGGAGGCGCTCATGCGACGCAGACGGTTTCTTGGCACCGCGGCGGCCGGCCTCGCGCTCGGGCTCGACGCAGCCACAGCACAGGAGAGCTTCGAGGTGACGCGGACGGAACGGGAATGGAAAGCACGGCTGTCCGATCTGGAGTACAGGGTGATGCGCGAGGAGGGCACCGAGCCTGCCTTCTCCTCGCCGTTGCACGACCTCAAGACGGACGGCACCTATCGCTGTCGCGGATGCGATCAGGCGCTCTATTCGTCGGAGCACAAGTTCGACAGCGGCACCGGATGGCCGAGTTTCTACAAGCCGATTTCCGAGGACGCCGTTGCCACAAAGCGGGACTGGAAGCTGTTCATCCCGCGCACCGAGGTGCACTGCGCCCGCTGCGGCAGTCACCTGGGCCACATCTTCGACGACGGCCCGCCGCCCACCGGCAAGCGGCACTGCATCAACGGCGTGTCGCTCGTGTTCGTCGCGTCCTGAACGCCCGAAAAATCTTCGACCGAAGATTTTTCTCTGACTGACCTCCACCTTTGCCGCCGAATTTTCGATCGAAAATTCGGCGGCCGCCTCACTTGAAGTGGCGGCTGTCCTTCAGCTGCTCCCAGGCCCACATCACCTGCTGCAGCTGCTCCTCCTGGCTGCGGTCGCCCCCGTTCATGTCGGGGTGCAGCACCTTGATCAGCGCCTTGTAGCTCTTGCGGATCTCCGCCTTGGTCCAGTCGTCGCGGCCGTCGAGGATTTCCAGTGCCTTGCGCTCCGTCGGCGGGAGGCGGCGGCCGTTGCCCGACCGGCGGCCGGGATTGCGGGTGGCGTTGTCGCCCAGCACCTGGTGCGGATCCTCGATGCCGAGACGGGACCATGCGCGCGCCTCGGGATCGCGGAAATCCCGCGTCTTGCGGTCCCAGACCTTGTCGTTCGACATCTGCGCGTTGAGTTCTGCCTCGGTCGTGCCCTCGAAGAAGTTCCACTTCGTGTTGTATTCGCGGACATGCTGCTTGCAGAACCAGTAAAAGTCGTCCAGCACGTCGGGCGCCTTGGGTGCACGGTAGAGGCCCGCTTCCTCGCAGCCCTCGTGGTCGCAGACACGGGTCGACGTCTCGGACGCGCCGGACATGGCGCGGCGCCCGCGGGGATTTTTCTTCTTCGCGGCGGACACCGAGATGTCGAAGCCGAAGGGGTCCGGTTTGGGCATCGTCTCACCTTTGCGACTCGGAGGCGGAAGTTTAGACTGACGGTCGTCGATTTGAAGGGGCGGAAAGGGGAAAAAATGTCACGGACCGAAGAGATTCGCATCGCGCTGGAGAGCGCATTCCAGCCCGAGCGGCTGGAGGTGGTGGACGAAAGCGAGCGTCACCGCGGCCATGCCGGCTACCAGGAGGGCGGCGAAAGTCACTTCCGCGTCGTGATCCGCGCCCCCGCCTTCGCGGGCCAGTCGCGTCTGGCGCGGCACCGTGCCGTTCATCGGGCGCTGGGGGCCGACCTGGTCGGGCGCATCCACGCGCTTGCACTCGACATCGACGGCTGATGCCTCAACGCGTCTCGTCGTCCTCGGGGCGGACCGCCCAGAGCCGGCGACCGGCGGGCTTGTCGGCAACGCCGCGCTCGTCGTGCTCGCGCTCGGCGCGGAGCACGCCCGGAATCGCGATCCTCTCCTCGGCGTCCCGGGGCCCGCGGCCGGGCGTGTCGGCTTCGACCGGGTGTAGGGTCGGGCCGTCTTGTTCCGGCTTGGCGTCCCGGGCCGACGTGCGCCCGCTGCCGAACCATGGCGCGGGGTCGGCCGCCCTTTCGGCGACGGCCCGCCGAAAGACCAACAGGGTCCGCTGTTCCGTGTGGCGCCCTCCGAGGCCCCTGCGTTCCTCCGACGGCAAGGTGTCCGCCCGGACGTATTCCCAGCCCTCGGCGGCGTAGGTGTTCATCAGCTTCTCGACGGACATCGCGAAGCGCATCTCGGGCGCAGGGACTCCTTTGATCCTTTCGGCGCGCCGGGGCGCGGGCACGACCTTGTATTCGTAGGCGGACATCACGCTCTCCAGCCGGCTGCGGCGCCAGAGGCTATCAGGGCGCGGCGCGAATGGCCAGCACGCGCGGCTGCATCGCTTGTCCGGGCCGCGGTGAGCCCTGCGGCACGGATCGGCCCGCGCCAGCACGGTGCCCGGGCCCGCGTCGTCCAGCCGGGCCGGCAGGTCGTCGCGCTGGCGGGCGGCCATGTCATGCTCGAAAAGCTGCCGCCGCGGCGTCGGCCTGCGCAAACCGCAGCGATCCACGCAAGGGGGCTGCGGTGCCTTCGCAATCGGGCGCTGTCAGCGCGGAACCGCCAAGAGGCCCGCGCCGCCCCCCGCCAGCCGGGCGTGCTGTTGCAGGGCGAAGCGGTCGGTCATGCCGGCAATGTAGTCCGCGACCAGCCGGGCGAGGGCGGTCTCGTCGGCGGCGGCCGCCACGTCCGACTGCCAGCGGTCGGGCAGGAGCGCTGGGTCGTTCATGTAGAGGGGAAAGAGGTCCTCGATCACGCCGGTGACGGCCGCGCGCATCTCGACCACCCGCGGCGCGCGATACATCCGCTCGAAGAGGAAGGCCCGGATCGTCCGGATGTCGGCCCACACCGGATCGGAGAAATGCACCATCATGGTCCCTGCGTGCCGGATGTCCTCGACCCGCCCGGGCGCAAGCGCCGCAAGCCGCGCGCGCGTCTCGGCCACCACGTCCTCGACCAGCAGCCCGAAGAACCGCCTGAGCGCCTCGTGCCGGCGCCGGTGGCTGTCGAGCCCGGGCCAGAGGCGGTCCACCTCGGCCACGCAGCCGTCGATCAGCGGCAGCTCCGCGATCTGGTCCATCGTGAAGAGATGCGCGCGCAGCCCGTCGTGCAGGTCGTGGTGGTTGTAGGCGATGTCGTCCGACAGCGCCGCCACCTGCGCCTCCAGCCCGGCATGGTCATGCAGTTCCAGATCCTGCTCCGCGTCGTAGTCGGCCAGCGCGTAGGGCAGGGGCGGCTTGTCCGGCCCGAGGACCGGCCCGTTGTGCTTGGCGATCCCCTCCAGCGTCTCCCATGTCAGGTTGAGACCGTCGAAGCCGGCGTAGTGCCGCTCGAGCCGGGTGACGATGCGGACGGCCTGCGCGTTGTGGTCGAAGCCGCCGTAGGGCGCCATCAGCGCGTCGAGCGCATCCTCGCCGGTATGGCCGAAGGGCGTGTGGCCAAGATCGTGCGCCAGCGCGACCGCCTCGGCGAGGTCGAAGTCGAGGCCCATGGCGCGCGCGATCGTCCGCGCCACCTGCGCAACCTCCAGAGTGTGGGTCAGCCGGGTGCGGAAATAGTCGCCCTCGTGCTCGACGAAGACCTGCGTCTTGTGCTTGAGCCGCCGGAAGGCCGAGGCGTGGATGATCCGGTCGCGGTCGCGCTGGAAGGCCGAGCGCAGCGCGCTTTCCGGCTCGGGCGTGCGGCGGCCGCGGCTTTTCGCGGGGTCCGATGCGTAGGGCGCGCGCATGTGGCGGTGTCTCCTGCTTGCGCGAAAGCGGCGTCAGTGCCGCTATACAGCGAATTCGCGCGGGGTGCAGGGGGTGCGCCGGCTTGTCCCGTGGCGCCGGGGCGCCTATTTTCGAGGATCAGGGATCACAGACGGACAAGGACGGATCACCATGCAGCTTCCCCCGAAGGTGACAGAACGCGCCTTCGCGCGTCTTGCGGAAATCGGCGCCGCCGACCAGGGTCAGGCGCTTCGCGTGGCCGTCGAAGGCGGCGGGTGTTCGGGCTTTCAGTACGACATCCGCCTCGACGCGCCGGCCGAGGACGACATGGTGCTGGAGGGGCAGGGCCAGAGGGTCATCATCGACACCGTCTCCCTGCCGTTTCTGGAGAACGCGGTGATCGACTTCACCGAGGAACTGATCGGCGCGCGGTTCACCATCCAGAATCCCAACGCCACCAGTTCCTGCGGCTGCGGCACCTCCTTCTCGATCTGAACGACCTCAGCCGCCGGTGAACTTCCTGATCCTGCGGCGTTGCGGCCGCCCAGGACGCGCGCGCCAAAGATGCCCGCGAAGGGCCGCCCGCTGATCCACCAGCCCCGACAGCAGAGCGTCCAGGCCGTCCGCCACCGACTGTCCGCACCGGGGCCAGGGCAGGTCTCGAAGAAACGCGCCGTCGTCTCCGTGAAGCCGCCGCCCGCGATCACGAAAACGATCGCCAACGCCGCAGAGCCGATGAACCCGATGGGGTTCATGTGCGAGGAGAGGCGCGAGAAAGCGCCGTTGCGTCGCGTCAATGGCGCGTCCTTGCTGGCGGATCTGGCCGGGCATATGCGGTTCGCCGGCCGGCGCCGCTTTGCCGATGCCGCTTCCTCGGGCAGCGTTTTGGCGGCGCGGCTGTTGCAGAAGGGCTGCGGCCTTCGGCCGGTCTGGCCAAATTGCGGCGCGGCGCGTTGCCGCGCCCTGCGGGGCCTGCCTATCGTCGGCGCATGCTGCCGTTTTCCTGTCCGCGCGCGCCCCTCGTTCCGCGGTCCTGCCGGGCGTCCGCGTGATGCCTGCGGGGGGCGGGCTGTCCGTAATGTTCGTGGTGCCACGGTTTCACGCCAACCTGTGGTTTGCCACACGCGCGCTCGTCGACGCGGGACACCGTGTCACCGTGCTGTCGGAGATGCAGGGCGCGGCGGAGGATTGCCGCATTCTGGCGCCGAGAATCGTGGGGCCTGCACCCGGATCCGCCGTATTGTCTGGCGTTTTCCAGGATGCGCAGCCCGATCTCGTCCTGCTGCGAAACACCTCCGCGCTGAAGCGTCCGGTGGCGGCCTTGGCCCGGCAGGCGGGGACGGCGTGCCGGCTTTGCGATCAGCGGCCCTTGACGGACCGGCGCGGTTGGCGCCACCGGCTGTCGCTTCGGCTTTCCGGCCTGCCCCTGCGGCGGGTCACACCGGTCCCCGGCCTGGATGCAGAGGCGCCGCGCGACCGCGACGCCACCTATCTGCCCTGGCCGGTGGAGCGCGACCCGAACGTGCCCCTGGCGCGCGGGACCGGACCGGTCACGGTGCTCTGCGTCGGAAAGCTGGGCGAGAGGCGCAAGAACCAGCACCTGGTGGTCGAGGCGCTGCGCGAGCACGGGCGGGCCGGGCGGGTCCGCCTGCAGATCGTGGGCGCAAGCGGGACCGGCGCAGGCGGCACGGGCGCAAGTGGGTTCGACGCGGCGTATCTCGCCTATCTCGAAGCCGCCGCGGCCGAGCCCTGGATCGATCTGCGCCGGGATGTCTCCTTCGCCGAAATGCCTGCGCTTTATGCCGGTGCGGACATCTGCGTGCTGCCATCCGTGCATGAACCGCTGGGCACCGCGCCGGTCGAGGCGATGGCCTATGGTGCCGTCCCGGTCATTTCGACGGGCGCGGGGGCGGCAGGATACCTGACCGAAGGGCGCGACGGCCTGCGCGTGGACGTGAACGAACCCGGCGCGCTCGCCACCGCGCTGCAGCAGGTCGTCAACGACGCGCCCTACCGCGCCCGGCTCGCGGCGGGCGCCCGCGCGACGGCTGAAAGCGAACTGGGACCGGCCCGTTTTCTCGAACGGATCGAGGCGCTGGCGGCCGAAGGCTGAGCGGCGCGCCCCGGCGTCCGCCAGCGCCCGAGATTCCAGTCAGGCGCAAGGCTTCTGCGGCACCGCCGGGCGGGCCAGCCGGGCTCACTCCCACCAGCGGTCGATGGCGGCGATGTCGTCATCCGACCAGCCGAAATGATGCGCCAGCTCGTGGATCAGCACATGCCGCACCAGTTCCTCCAGCGAGACGTTTCCACGGTCCGCCCATTCGTCGAGGATCGGGCGCCGGAAGAGCCAGATGGTGTCGGGACCCTGCGGCTGGTCCAGCACGGACTTCTGCGTCATCGGGATGCCGTCGTAGAGGCCCGTGAGCTCGAAGGGCTCCGTAATCCCCATCTCGTCCAGCATCCAGTCGGGCGCGAAATCCTCGACCCGCAGCGCCACCTCGCGCGCCGCCGGCCTGAACGCCAGGGGCAGATCGGCGAGCGCGCGGCGCGCAAGGCGTTCGATTTCCGACTGGGACGGGGCGCGGGCCATGGGCGGAGCCTTGCCCGATGCGCCGGCATTGGCAAGCCGCCGGTGCAGCGCCGCACAGGACCCTTGCGGCCCTGCGCGTGGTTGTCCCTGCGCAAGCCGCTTAGCTGAGGCAGCATATCAATCCGGAAAAGGAGCCCGCGATGGCAACCCCGAAAATCTCCGTGATCTTCTACTCCACTTACGGCACCAACCACCAGGTGGCAGAGGCGGCGGCCGAGGCCGCCCGTGCGGCCGGCGCCGAGGTTCGACTGCGCCGCGCCGCCGAAACCGCCCCCAGGGACGTGGTCGAGGGCCAGGACGCCTGGAAGGCGCAACTGGACAGCATGGCCGATATCCCGGAGGCGAGCCCGGACGACATGGACTGGGCCGACGGCTATTTCATCGCCGCTCCCACGCGCTACGGTGTCCCGGCCAGCCAGATGCGCGCCTTCATCGACACGCTGGGCCCGCTCTGGATGGAGGGCAAGCTGGCCAACAAGACCTTCACCGCCACGACCAGCGCGCAGAACCCGCACGGCGGGCAGGAGACGACGCTGCTGTCGCTCTATACCACTGCGATGCACTGGGGGGCGATCGTGGTTCCGCCGGGCTACACCGACCAGAGCATCTTCGCCGCCGGCGGCAACCCTTACGGCACCTCCGTGAAGGCCGGCGAGTTCGACGACCACGCCCGTGCGGCCGTGCAGCATCAGGCGACGCGGCTGGTGGAGATGACGGCGAAACTGGTGGGCTGAGGACGGCGCCGCCCTGAAGGTGCGAGATTTTTCGATCGAAAAATCTCGCACCCCGCTCCTTCGGTCTTGCGCCGAGTGACCAGCCGGCACGAAGATTTTTCGATCGAAAAATCTTCGTGTTCGGCGCGGTGACGATCAGCCTTCCATCGCTTCCAGTTCCTCGATGAAGCCCTCGATCATCGACAGCCCCTTGTCCCAGAACGCCGGGTCCGAGGCGTCGAGCCCGAAGGGCGCCAGCAACTCGCTGTGGTGCTTCGAGCCGCCCGCGCGCAGCATCTCGAAATACCTGTCCTGGAAGCCTTCCGGCGCTTCCTCGTAGGCCGCGTAGAGGGCGTTCACCAGCCCGTCGCCGAAAGCGTATGCATAGACGTAGAAGGGCGAGTGGACGAAATGCGGGATGTAGGCCCAGAAGGTCTCGTAGCCGTCCATGAACTCGAAGGCGGGCCCGAGGCTTTCGGCCTGCACGCTCATCCACAGCGCGTTGATGTCGTCGGGCGTGAGCTCGCCGCTGCGGCGCGCCTCGTGCAGCTTGCACTCGAAATCGTAGAAGGCGATCTGCCGGACGACCGTGTTGATCATGTCCTCGACCTTGCCGGCCAGCAGCACGCGGCGCTCGTTGTCGTCGCGGGCACTCGCCAGCATCCGCCGGAAGGTCAGCATCTCGCCGAAGACGCTGGCAGTTTCGGCAAGCGTCAGCGGGGTGCGCGACAGCATCTCGCCCTGACCCGCCGCGAGGCGCTGGTGCACCCCGTGCCCCAGTTCATGCGCCAGCGTCATCACGTCCCGCGGCTTGCCCAGGTAATTGAGCAGAACGTAAGGATGCGCATCCGTCACCGTGGGATGGGCGAAGGCGCCCGGCGCCTTGCCGGGCTTCACGCCCGCGTCGATCCAGCCCTTGTCGAAGAAGGGCTCCGCCAGTTCGGCCAGCTGGGGCGAGAAGCCCTCGTAGGCGCGCAACACGGTCTCGCGTGCCTCGTCCCAGGCCACGGTGCGCGTCTCTTCCATCGGCAGCGGCGCGTTGCGGTCCCAGACCTGCAGCTTGTCCAGGCCCAGCCAGCGGCGCTTCAGCTCGTAGTAGCGGTGGCTGAGGCGCGGGTAGGCGCGCACCACCGCGTCGCGCAGCGCCTCGACCACCTCGGGCTCCACGTCGTTCGACAGGTGCCGCGCGGTCTGCGGCGTGGGCATCTTGCGCCAGCGGTCGATCACCTCCTTCTCCTTGGCCTGCGTGTTGTGCACGCGGGCGAAGAGGCGAACGTTCTCGCCGAAGACGCGGGCCAGGGCGCGTGCCGCCGCCTCGCGCGTCGCGCGATCCTGCTCGGTCAGCAGGTTGAGCGTGCTCTCCAGGCCCAGCTCATCGCCGTCCACGTCGAAGGTGAGGCCCGCGATGGTCTCGTCGAAAAGCCGCTCCCAGGCGTCGCCCACGGCGCCCATGTCGTGCAGGAACTTTTCCAGCTCGTCGGAGAGCTGGTAGGGCTTCATCTTGCGAATGCGGTCGAAGACCGGCTTGTAGCGCGCAAGATCGGCGTTCCGCGCAAACAGAGCGTCGAGGTGGTCGTCGGGCAGGCGGTTGATCTCGAGCGTGAAGAACACAAGCGGCGTGGTATAGTCGGTGATCCTTTCCTGGCAGTCGGAAAGGAACTTGGCGCGGTCCGCATCGGTCGTCTGCTGGTAGTAGCGCAGGCCCGCGTAGGACATCAGCCGCCCCGCAACCGTCTCGATCCGCTCGTCGCGCCGGACGCAGCGCAGCAGCCCCTCGGCATCCAGCTCCGCCAGTTTGCCCTCGTAGTCGGCGGCGAAGGCCGCGCATTCCTCCCTGAGCCAGTCGAGATCGCGCTGCACCTCCGGCGCGTCCGGCGCGGCGTAGAGATCGGTCAGGTCCCATTCGGGCAGATCGCCCAGCGGCGCGGCCCCCTTCTCGGTCGCGGCGTCGCGGGCGGGGCGGGGGGTGTCCAGCATGGGAAGCTCCTGTTGTCTCTGCCTGTCGTCCACATAAGGGCGCGGGCGCAAGGCGCGCAAGGCGCTCAGCCGTGGGTCGCCAGCATTGCCTTCAGTTCCGCCAGCGTGCCCGCCTCCTCGGGCGGCTTGTCCTCGCGCCAGCGGCTCATGCGGGGAAAGCGCAGCGCGATGCCGGACTTGTGGCGCGGGCTTTCGTGGATCCCCTCGAAGGCGATCTCGAAGACCTGTCGGGGCTTCACCTGCCGCACCGGGCCGAAGCGTTGCAGGGTGTTCTTGCGCACCCATGCTGTGATGCGGCGGAATTCGGCGTCGGTGAGGCCAGAATAGGCCTTGGTGAAGGGAACGAGCGCCGCGCCGTCCCAGACCGCGAAGGTGAAATCGGTGAAGAGGTTGGCCCGCCGCCCGTGGCCCGCCTGCGCGTAGATCATCACCGCGTCGATCACCAGCGGATCGAGCTTCCACTTCCACCAGTCGCCGCGCTTGCGGCCGGCGTGATAGGGGCTGTGGGCGTGTTTCAGCATGACGCCCTCGGCCACGTGGTCGCGGGCCGTGGCGCGCGTGGCGGCGAGCGCGGCCCAGTCGTCGAAGGCGATGAGCGGGGGAAGGACCACCGGCGCTTCCCTCGGCAGGTCGGCGGTCAGCCGCTCCAGCCGCGCCCGGCGCTCGGCGAAGGGGCGCGCGCGGATGTCCCGGCCTTCGTCCTCCAGCAGGTCATAGGCCGCAAGGACCACCGGCGCGTCCCGGAGCAGCTTTGCCGGCACCGTCTTGCGCCCGATCCGCTTCTGCAGATCGTTGAAGGAGCGCGGCCCGTCCTGCCAGGCCAGGATTTCGCCGTCGATCACCGTGCCCGGCGGCAGGAAGTCGCGCGCGCGGGCAAGCTCGGGGAAGCGGTCGGTCATCAGCTCCTCGCCGCGCGACCAGACGAAATGCTGCCCCTCGCGCAGGATCAGCTGGCCGCGGATGCCGTCCCATTTCCATTCCGCACGCCAGTCGGACGGATCGCCAAGCCCCTCCGGTCCCCCATCGAGCTGATGGGCGAGGCAGAAGGGGTAGGGCCGCGAGAGGTCCGCCGCCGCGTCCTCTGACTCGATCAGCGCGTGCCATGTCGTGGTCGCCGGGTCCCAGGCGCCCATCAGTCGGTGTGCCATCTCTGCCTCGTCGCGGCCCGTGGCGCGGGCCAGCGCGCGGGTCATCAGCTTCTGGCTCACGCCGATGCGCCAGCCGCCGGTGAGCAGCTTGTTGAAGATGAAGCGTTCGGCCGTGTCGAGCGCATCCCAGGCCGCGAGCACGTCTTCCTTGCGGCGCTCGGGCGGCATGTCGGCGAGCGATCGCAGGAGGGCGATCCAGTCCGCGAGGCTGCGGTTCGAGCCGCGCGAGGGCGGGGGCAGGATCAGCGCGATGGTTTCGGCCAGATCGCCCACGACCGGATAGCTTTCCTCCACCAGCCAGAGCGGCAGGCCAGCGCGCTCGGCCGCCCATTCGCGCATCTGGGTGGTGGTGATCGCCCGGCGCGGCCGGCGCCCGGAAAAGAGCGCGACGGTCCAGAGCCGGTCGGCATCGGAGGCCTGCGCGAAATACTCGGCAAGGGCCGCGGTCTTGGCAGAGGTGCGCGTCGTCTGGTCGATGCGGGCGACGAGGGCGGCGAAATCCTTCATGCCATGCCGCGCGTGCAGGGCGTTCGTCCCGAAACAGCTGGATGTTTCACGGAACTCCACCGGCTTGCCCACAGGTTGCAGCGATATCGCAGCTTCGCCGCGCAACTCCCTGGAAACTCAGGCGGCATCGCCGTCATCCTCCGTCTCGCCGCCGAACTCGGTGGGCACGATGGCGGCATTCCAGCCCTGCGCGGTCAGCCAGCGGCTGAAGATCTCGGTGTAACCGTGCGTGACGAATATGCGTTCCGCACCCGTCGCCGTGATCGCCTCGATCAGCGCGGGCCAGTCGGCATGGTCCGAGATGACGAAGCCGCGGTCCGCGGCGCGCCGCCGCCGCACGCCCCGGAGCCGCATCCAGCCGCTCGCGAAACCGGTCGAGGTGGCGCCGAACCGCCGCGCCCAGGCGCTGGACAGCGCCGACGGCGGCGCCAGCACCAGCGCCTTCGGGTGGTCCCTGGGGTCGAGGTCGGGGGTGACGCGGACAGTCTCGGGCAGCGCATAGCCCTGGTCGCGCAGCACGCGCGTCACCTCCTCGACCGCGCCGTGGGTCAGGACCGGGCCGATGGCCGTGTCGAGCAGCGCGAGCAGCCGCTGCGCCTTGCCCAGCGCGTAGGCGCCCAGCATCGGCGTGCGCCCCTCCGCGACGCTGGCGGCCCACCAAGCGTTGATCTCTGCCGCGACTTCCGCCTGCGGCGCCCACTTGAAGACCGGCAGGCCGAAGGTGCATTCGCTGACGAAGGCGTGGCAGGCCACCGGCTCGAAAGGTTCCGACAGCCCGTCCGAGGCGAGCTTGTAGTCGCCCGAGACGACCCAGACCTCGCCGCCCACCTCCACCCGGATCTGCGCCGAACCCGGCACATGCCCCGCGGGGTGAAAGCTGACATGCGCATCGCCAATGCGCCGCGTCTCGCCGTAGCCCACCGTCTCGAGCGCGATGTCGCCCAGCCTGTGCCGCAGCACCGGCGCCGCGCCCCTCGTGGCGAGATAGGCGGCATGGCCCGGGCGCGCGTGATCGGCATGGCCGTGGGTGACGAGCGCGCGATCCACCGGGCGCCAAGGGTCGATGTAGAAGCCGCCCGCGGAGCAGTATATGCCCCGCTCGGTGAAACTCAGGACCGGGTCGCGCGCCATGTCGCCCAGTATAGGGCCGTGTGCAGGCCGGGCCAGTCAGGCCGTGGCATCCCCGTTGGCGCGGAAATGGTCCACCGTCCCGGCAATCACGCGGCGGCGGATCGCCTCGCGCTCCATCAGGAGTTCGTGCTCGGCATCCGCGACCTGCTCCAGCCGCCCGCCGGGCCAGCGCGCCATCCGCGCCCGGATCGGGCCGGGATCCACGATGCGCTCGCGCGTGCCAAGCCATGTCACGCAGGGATGGCGCGGCGGCTCTGCCCGGACGATGGCGCGGCATTCCACCAGCGCCTCGTAGAGCCAGATCAGGCTCGGCCCGCCCAGCTGCAATTCCGGATGCTCGATCAACTGCCGCTGCATGTAGGCGAAGTTGTCCGGACAGGTGGTCAGCGTGTTGTCCTCGAAGGGCGCGTTGGCGGCGTAGCATTCGATGACGGCGCCGGGCGCGATCCGATACCCCAGCCGCGTGCGCCGGCTGCCCCAGCTCAGCGCCCAGGCGGCGGGCCGCAGGTGTGGCGCCATCAGGATGCCCCACATCGGCGCGGTGAAGGCGGCGGACCGCACGCCCAGCCCCTCGATCAGAGCCCGCAGCCCGATCGCGCCGCCCATCGAGTGGCCCAGCAGGTGAAAGGGTTCGGGAAACTCCAGCGCCCGTGCCGCCGCAACCATCGCGGCCACGTCGCGCTGGTAGTCGGCAAAGGCGTGCACATGCCCTGTCAGCGGCCCCTCGATCAGCCGGTCCGACAGGCCCTGCCCGCGCCAGTCGATGGCCAGCACCGAGAGCCCCTCGCGCGCGAATTCCGCGGCGGTGCGGCCGTATTTCTCGATGAACTCGGTGCGCCCCGGAAACAGCAGGACGGTGCCGGCGTCCCCGTCCGCGCGCCAGCCCCCCACCCGCAGGCGCACGCCGTCGTCCGCGCGGACCCAGACGGCACTGCCGTCGGGGCCGCCGGCGATGTCATCGAAATAGGGGGCCGCGTCCGGCGCCATCGGCGCCCGGCTCAGGACAGCGCGCCGGCGAGCTTCATCGCCTGCCCCATGTCCCCGTCGATCGAGAGCCTGCCGGTCATGAAGGCGGAGGTGGGGTTCAGATCGCCATCGAGGATCTGGCGGAACGTGTCGGCATCCGCGGTCAGCGTGACCTCTGCCGGCTCGTCGGCAGCGCGTGCGCCTGCGTCGTCCAGCATCACGGCGCCCTCGCCCTCGATCACGAACTTGACCGAGCCGTCGAAGCTGCCGCCCACCTTCTCGTTGATCGCCGTCACGGCCTCGTCCACAACGCTCATCTCACGATCCCTTCCGCTCTGTCGCGCACCTCTGGAAATGCGGCGCGAGTTCACTACACTCTGTCGCGTTATGAAACTCCAGACACTCAGAATCAAAGTTCACGTCGCGACATTGGCCGCGGCGCTCTGCCTCGTGACCCCTGCCTGGGCGAACGACGGTCGCGTCGGCGAGCTGCTGAAGGCCCTGCAGGACGCCGAAGGGACCGAGGCACGGCGAATCGCCGGCCAGATCCGCAGCGAATGGTCGAAATCCGGCTCGGCGGCGATGGACATGCTGCTGCGTCGGGGGCGTGCCGCACTGGAGGACGAGGATCCGGGCAAGGCCGTCGAGCATCTGACCGCGCTGACCGATCATGCGCCCGATTTCGCCGAGGGCTGGGCCGCACGTGGTCTGGCCTTCTACCAGCAGGGCGAAATCATGCTGGCGCTGTCCGATCTGGAACGCGCGCTTGCGCTCAACCCGCAGCATTTCGGGGCCTTGCAGGGCGTGGGCGCCATCATGCAGCAACTGGACCGCCCGGAACTGGCCTGGCGTGCCTATGAGGCGGTTCTTGCGCTTTACCCGGAAAACACCCAAGTCCGCGCGGCGATGGAATCGCTCGAGACAACGGTGCGCGGGCGCGATCTCTGACCGTTTGCCGCGCCCTTCGGCGCGGCGCACCGGATCGGGCAAGGGGGACACATGGCGCGTGAGGGCAGGATCGTCGCGGTCCTCGGGCCCACCAACACCGGCAAGACCCATTACGCCATCGAGAGGATGCTGGGCTACCGGACGGGGGTCATCGGCCTGCCGCTGCGGCTGCTCGCGCGCGAGGTCTACGACCGGATCGTGGCGGCGCGCGGTCCCTCGGTCGTCGCGCTGATCACCGGCGAAGAGCGGATCGTGCCGCCGCGCACGCAATACTGGGTCTGCACGGTCGAGGCGATGCCCGAGGGGATCGGCGCCGACTTCGTCGCGGTGGACGAGATCCAGCTTTGCGCCGATCCCGAGCGCGGGCATGTCTTCACCGACCGGCTGATGCGGATGCGCGGCCAGCATGAGACCCTTTTCATGGGCTCCGACACGATGCGCGGGCCGATCCGGGCGCTGGTGCCGCGCGTCGAGTTCCACGCGCGCGACCGGATGTCCGAACTTGCCCATACCGGCCAGCGCAAGATCAGCAGGATGCGCCCGCGTTCCGCCATCGTCGCCTTCTCGGTCGAGAGCGTCTATGCCATCGCAGAGCTGATCCGCCGGCAGAAGGGCGGCGCGGCGGTGGTGATGGGCGCGCTTTCCCCCCGCACGCGCAACGCGCAGGTGGCGCTCTACCAGAACGGCGATGTCGACTACCTCGTGGCCACCGACGCGATCGGCATGGGGCTCAACCTGGACATCGACCATGTCGCCTTCGCCGGGCTGTCCAAGTTCGACGGTCGCCGGATGCGCAATCTCGCGCCCAACGAGCTGGCGCAGATCGCGGGACGCGCCGGGCGCGGCATGTCGAACGGCAGCTTCGGCACCACCGGAGAGGCGCCGCCGATCCCCGACGAAGTGGCAGAGTCCATCATGGGCCACCGCTTCGCGCCCGTCGCGCGGCTGCAATGGCGCAACCCGCGGTTGGAGTTCGGCTCGACCGAAGGGCTGATCGCCTCGCTCGAGGAGGGGCCGCCCGCGCCGATCCTCGCCCGCGGGCGCGAGGCCGACGACCTGCGCGCGCTGCGGGCGCTTTCGGCAGAGCCGGAGGTGCGCGCCCGCGCCAGCGAGGCCCGCGCGGTGCGCCTGCTGTGGGATGTCTGCCGCATCCCCGATTTCCGCGGCATCAGCCACGGCGAACACGCCGACCTGCTCGAGGCGATCTTCGCCCACATCCACGACCGGGGCCGCGTGCCCGAGGACTGGATCGCGCGGCAGATCGCCCGCATCGACCGGACCGAGGGCGACATCGATACCCTGTCGCGCCGTCTGGCGTTCATCCGGACCTGGACCTATGTCGCGCAGCGGCCCGGCTGGGTCGAGCAGGAAAGTCATTGGCGCGACGCAACTCGCGCGGTAGAAGACCGCCTGTCGGATGCGCTGCACGCACGGCTCACGCAGCGGTTCGTGGACCGGCGCACCTCCGTCCTGATGCGACGGCTGAAGCAGAAGGAGGCCCTGTTGGCCGAAGTGAGCGAGAACGGCGAGGTCCGGGTCGAGGGCGAGTTCGTGGGCCGGCTGGAAGGGTTCCGCTTCCGCCGCGACACCGCGGCGGCGGGGCAGGAGGCGCGCACCATCACCTCTGCGGCGATGCAGGCGCTGGCGCCGCATTTCCACCTGCGCGCGGACCGCTTCTACAACGCGCCCGACACCGAGATCGACTTCACCGAGCAGGGCGGCCTGATGTGGGGCGAGCAGGCGGTGGGCAAGCTCGTGGCCTCCGACGATCCCATGAAGCCCCGCATCGAGGTCTTCGTCGACGAGGAAGCGGGCGTGGAGGTGGCCGAGAAGGTGCGCCGCCGGCTGGGCCATTTCATGGACCGAAAGGTGGCCGCGCTCTTCGAGCCGCTCATAGCCATGCAGCGGGACGAGGCGCTTCAGGGCCGGGCCAAGGGATTCGCCTTCCGCCTGGTCGAGGGCTTCGGCATCCTGCCGCGCGGCGGCGAGGTGGCCGAAGAGGTGCGCGCGCTCGACCAGGACGCGCGCGGGGCGCTGCGCAAGCATGGCGTGCGCTTCGGCCAGTTCACCGTCTTCCTGCCCGC
>NZ_JBKHAQ010000179.1:0-3056 GCF_046542825.1 Rhodosalinus sp.
GCAGCGGTTTTTGGTACCGTGTACCGTAGGTTCGAATCCTACCACCCCAGCCATGCTTTTACAGCCCTGAGGCTCTTGTCCTTCGGCGCATGAGCCGCCGAGCCAAGGGCTGTTGGCATTTGCCCCGGAGGATGCAGCCGCACCCCTTGCTCCCGCCGGGAAAGCGACACGGGGGAGGTGCCGGCACGATCCCGCCGGCCTGCTACAGAAAGATTTCGCCTGGCACCGTCTTGGCAGCCGCGAGGCTGCGTTCGTGTCCGTCCCGGCGCATTCGCGCCCTGACCCGTTCCAGCGGGCGTAGGGCCCCGATCGAGCGTGTCGGCGGGACTTCGGTGCAGCAGACGATCCCCGCGTCGATCGCGACGGCGACCGGGATCGCCGCGGCCTACATCAGTTCGCCGACATGGCCGGACGCAGCCGCGGCCAGCGGCAGGCTTCGATGACGCGCTTCGCTCGGGGTCGGGGCGCGGCGCGCCCGGTCAAGGCGGTTCGGACCGACCTGGCGCAGGCGCCGGGCCGCGGTATCCCTCGGACAGGCCATGCGCAGGGTCGACCTCCTGCGCACCGCAGACCTTGTCGCGGGATTGCGCCTGGGTCCCTGTCATCGGCCCGGTCGAGGCTTTCGTCAGGCTCCGCCTGCCTTGCCCGATCCGGAGCCCGATCCGCACGCCCGGCGCCCTGCGCGCGGAGGCCGCCGGCCTCGCATCCCGTCTGGCTTAACCTTGGTTAAAGCATGACCGTCCCGGATGCGGTTGCCTTTGGCCGACAGCTGAGACTGAAGAGAGGAGAGTCGAGATGCAACGCCTCACCGACAAGGTCTGCGCCGTGACGGGCGGCGCGCATGGCATCGGGCGCGCCACATGCAAGCGCCTCGCGCAGGAGGGTGCGCGCGTTGCCGTCCTCGACATCACCGACGAGGAGGGGCGCGCCGTGCGCGACGACCTGGCGTCCGACGGCACCGATGCCGACTACTGGCATCTCGACGTCACCGACGAGACCGCGGTTCAGGAAACCCTGCAGGCCGTCGCGGAACGGTTCGGCCGGCTCGACGTGCTGGTCAACAATGCCGGCATCTCGGGCGTCAACAAGGCCCCGCACGAAGTCACCTCCGAGGAATGGGACGAGGTCATGGCGGTCAACGTCAGGGGTGTGTTCTACTGCGTCAAGGCGGCCATCCCGCTGCTGCGCAAGGCCGGGGGCGGAAGCATCGTGAACCTGTCCTCGATCTACGGCATCGTGGGCGCGCCCGACATCCCGCCCTACCACGCCTCCAAGGGTGCGGTGCGCGAGATGAGCAAGACCGACGCGCTCTTCTACGCCCCCGAGGGCATCCGCGTGAATTCGGTCCATCCCGGATTCATCTGGACGCCGCTGGTCAAGGCGATGGCCGAGGCGTCTGAGGAGGGAAAGGACGCCTTCCGCCGGAACCTGGATGACTTGCACCCCATCGGCCATGTCGGCGCGCCAGAGGACATCGCGGCCGGGATCGCCTATCTTGCCTCGGACGACGCCAAGTTCGTCACGGGCAGCGAACTGGTGATCGACGGCGGTTATACCGCCCACTGAACGGCCCCCGGCACATGCAGGACACTTGCGCGCCGCGGCGTCCAGATCCCGCGGCGTCGTCAGACCAGGATGGCGCGTGCCAGCGCCTGCGGCGAGATGCGCGCAAGATCGGCCAGCGCGGCGGTGTCGCGCACGTCGATCCTGCCGCGTACCCCGCTCAGTACACCCCGCTCGCTCAGCCGGGTCATCACGCGGCAGACATGCACGTTAGACAGGCCGGTCAGTTCGCCGACGAGACGCTGCGACAGACGCAGGCTGAACGGATCGCCCGCCAGCACGGCCGCGCGGTTGATGCGCAGCGCCAGTTCGAGGATCAGGAAGGCGATTCTCTCCTCCGCGCACCCCTGCACGACGCGAAGCATCCGCTCCGACCGCCGGGCGCGCCCCGCCGCCTGCAAGAGGCCGACAATCCGGGCGAGGCCAAGGAAATCCGCCTGCAGGCGCCGCGCCTCCTCGTGCGTGAAGAGCGCGACGAGGCAGGTTTCCGCGGCCGTCATCTCGAAGCCGGAAGAGCACATGTCGGCTGTCGCGGGCTCGATCAAGTCGATCGGAAAGACCAGATCGAGCACGATGCCGCGCCCGTCGTCGAGCGTCTTGCGCAGGGCAACCCTCCCGCTCAGGACCCAGACGGCACCCGGGCCATCGTGCCCCTCTCCGACAAGATCGGTCCCCCGCTCCAGCACGCGGGCGCGCTGGCGGCAGTGTTGCATGAACGCCCTGCTCGTATGCTGCGCCTGTCCGGAAACTGCGGCGGCCGGACCCGTCGGATGCGCACGGAACGCTGTGTTCATCTGGAAAAACCCTGCTTGCGAGAAGACGTATTCCCACGGGACAATGCGTGAGCATCCCGAAAGGTTTCGGATTGACCGAGGTTAAGGCCCCACCGCGCGGCACGACCCACACTGCAGGCATCCGGCACGAGGAGACCCCCGATGTCCAAGGACAAGAAGCCACAGTTGCACGACCCCGAGCAGATGCTGCGGATGATGTCGCAGCTTCCGGCGCCGACCGCCTTCATGGCGCCCCAGGCGCAGATCGCCTGGAGCACGCAGAAAGCCCTGATGGACGAGTGGGAACGCTACGCGCATGCCTGGTTCGAGCGGCGACGCGAGGCCGCCGAGAGCGCGCAGCGCTGCATGGAGCGCGTGCAGAATACGGGGAGCCCTGACAGCGCGCAGGCCAACGAGGCGATGCGCGAGATGAACGCCTGGCTGACGGACGAGATGCAGCGGCTCACCGCCGACGCCATGGAGAACACGGAGTTCTGCCTGCGGTGCTTCGGGATCCTGACGCAGGGCGCGACTTCGGCCGGCACCGAACTCGCCAAGGAAACGGAACAGACGGCAGGCGAGGCCACGAAAGCTGCGGCAGCGCGCGCCAAGACCACCCCGGTCTGAATACAGCCGGTGCGGGCGCGCGCGGGTCCTCCGCACCTGCACGCGCCCGCGCCGCGAGACTGGCCCGTTAGCTGCGTTGCGCCGCGCAGCAGG
>NZ_JBKHAQ010000062.1:0-16687 GCF_046542825.1 Rhodosalinus sp.
CCGATCAGGTTGGCGGTGATCGCTTCGGTCTTCTCCACCGGCCGGGCGAGCGCCTTGACCAGCTGGAAGAAGGTCTCGTCGCAGCCGAAGTTCTCCTTGCGCTGGTAGGAGGGCAGCTCCAGCGGCACCACCGGGACCGGCATGCCCATGGTCTCGGCCATGCCGCCGGGGTCGTCCTGGATCAGCTCCGCGGTGCAGGAGGCGCCGACGATCATCGCCTGCGGCCGGAACCGCTCGTAGGCGTCCCGGCAGGCGGTCTTGAAGAGGTCCGCCGTGTCGCTGCCCAGGTCCCGCGCCTGGAAGGTGGTGTAGGTCACCGGCGGGCGGTGGTCGCGCCGCTCGATCATGGTGAAGAGCAGGTCGGCATAGGTGTCGCCCTGCGGCGCGTGCAGCACGTAGTGCAGGTCCGTCATGCCCGTGGCGACACGCATGGCGCCGACATGCGGGGGGCCTTCGTAGGTCCAGACCGACAGCTTCATGCCGTGCCCTCCGCCGCGGGGGCCAGCCCCCGCACCCCCGGGGTATTTCGGGACCATTGAAAGAGGGAGTGGGAAGCAGTCATTCCGCGGCCTCCAGCTTCAGAAGGTCGTGGCGGCGGATCGGGCGCGAGAAGAGCCCGGCCAGATCGCCCGCCTGTTCGTAGAAATGCACCGGCGTGAAGACGAGCTCGATCGCCCACTTGGTCGTCAGCCCCTCCGCCTCGAGCGGGTTGGCGAGGCCGAGGCCGCAGACGGTAAGATCGGGGCGTGCCGTGCGCACACGGTCGAGCTGCAGGTCGACGTCCTGGCCTTCCGAGATCACCGGCCCCTCGGCCATCAGGTCCATGTCGGGGCCGACCACCTGCTTGTTGATGTAGGGGGCGCCGACCTCGACGGCCTCCATTCCGCATTCGCGGGTCAGGAAGCGCGCCAGCGGGATTTCGAGCTGGCTGTCGGGGAAGAAGAAGATCGATCGCCCGTTCAGCGTCTCCGCGGCCCTGGCCACGGCCTTGCGCGCCCGGGCGCGGGGGGCTGCCGTCACGTCCTCGAAGCGTTCGTCGGAGACGCCGAACTCGGCGGCCACCGCCCGCAGCCAGGCGGTCGTGCCTTCCTCGCCGAAGGGGAAGGGGGCGGGCAGGTGCCGCGCGCCGCGACGCTCCAGTTCCTGCAGCGTTCCTCCGAGGAAGGGCTGCGTGAGCGCGACGACCGTGTTCGGGCCCACGGCGACCCGATCGCTCGCGCGCGCGGCGGGCAGCACGGTGACGGGGCCGATGCCGAGCTGGTCGAGCAGCGATAGCGCCTGATCCTCGACCACGTCGGGCAGCGCGCCCACGAGCATCAGCTGGCGCGCGTCGCTTTCCGGCAGGACCGGCACCATCGAGGCGAGGCAGGCGTCCTCGCCTTCCGTGAAGGTCGTCTCGATGCCCGAGCCCGAGTAGTTCAGCACCCGCACATGCGGCGCGTGGCGCCGGGTGAGGCGCTCGGCGGCGCGTGCGAGGTCCAGCTTGATGACCTCCGAGGGGCAGGAGCCCACGAGGAAAAGCTGGCGGATGTCAGGCCGGCGTGACAGCAGGCGCTCGACCTCGCGCTCGAGTTCCTCATGCGCATCGGCGAGGCCTGCAAGGTCCTGTTCCTCGAGGATCGCCGTGCCGAAGCGCGGCTCGGCGAAGATCATCACGCCGGCTGCGGACTGAAGAAGATGCGCACAGGTGCGCGAGCCGACCACGAGGAAGAAGGCGTCCTGCATCTTGCGGTGCAGCCAGATGATTCCCGTCAGCCCGCAGAACACCTCGCGCTGACCGCGCTCCTTGAGAATCGGGGTGTTGCGGCAGCCGGCGCTGGGCGGTGGTGCGAAGCTCTGCGTCATGCGGCCTCCCGGGCGGCGGCGGCCTCTGCGCCAAGCCTTGCCATGCGAAGTTTCCAGAGGAACTGGCCGGCGTTGACCACGTAGGCGGCATAGGCCGCGAGCGCGATCGCCATCTCGGCGCTGGCCGAGTAGCCGCCGGACCAGACGGCGTAGAGATACCATGTGTGGAGCGCGATCACCGCGAAGGAGAACACGTCCTCCCAGAAGAAGGCGGGCGCGAAAAGATACTGACCGAAAACCACTTTTTCCCAGATCGCGCCGGTGACCATGATGGTGTAGAGCACGCCGGTCTTGATCACGACCGACCAGGTGGCGGCGGCGTAGCCCTCGCCCGTCAGCAGGAAGCGGACGACCAGCGCGAGCGAGGCGAGAAACACCAGGAACTGCAGCGGGGCGAGCACGCCCTGAACGAGCGTCCAGATGCTCTCGTCCCGGCGCATGCGCTGCTCGGGGGTGTAGAGCACTGCTGCCGTCTGGGTCTGGCGGCCGGGCCGGTTGGCCATGTCTCCTCCGCGGGCTCTCCGGTGATGATCTGGATGCTACGAGGACGACTCGGAAAGTGTCAATCCTAATTTACACTCGGTCCAGCCTGGTCATGTCAGGCAGAATGGACGACACCGGGGAATGCTGCGGCGCGGCAGCGGAAAAATGGTAGCGCCTCGAAACTAATTGAAAATACAGCAGAATTTTTTCGACAGATTTCAGTGTCATGTGTGAAAACTCGCGTGGGCGGTGTCAAGAATGTTTGACAGTTGGCGGCATCCAGCCGCAAACTTGCCTGACAGGAACGGCGGGACTCGACGATGCCGTCGTTCGGACTTGCCTTTGGGACGGAGGGCAGGATGAAAGACGGCGCCGAAATCGACGATCGCCACGTTGCAGCCGGTCAGGGCTGCTGCCAGCACACGGGAATCAGGACTCTTGCCGAATCCGCGCTCAGGATCCTCGCCGAAAGCCGTCAGTGCGATCGGCGTGGCGACACGGCGCAATGGGTCGAACGGCTATGCGATGCGGTCGTCTCGGATTCGGAGACCAGTCACCACCGGGTGATCTCGGCCATGGTGTCGAGCGGGGTGTGCAGCGACGAGGTGTTCGACACCTATCTGCCGGCCGTCGCGCGCGAACTGGGCGATCGCTGGATGCGCGACGAGGCCACCTTTGTCGAGGTCACGGTGGGCACCGGGCGGCTGCAGACGCTGCTGCGCGAGCGCGCCGAGCGGCGCTGCGCGGCGCCTTCCGGCGGAACCCGCGGCATCCTTCTGGTCCTGCCGCCCTTCGAGGCGCATGCGCTCGGGGTCTTCATCGCGGCGGATCAGATGCGGCGGGCGGGACATTCCGTGCAGCTTGCCATCGGACCCTCCGCCGCGGAGGTCGCCGCGCTGGTCGCCCAGCGGGATTTCGCGATGGTCGGTCTGACCTGTGCGACCCGCCGTGCGACGGGCGAGTTGCGCACATTCATATCGGAGATGCGCGCGGCCGCGCGTGCGCCTCTTCCGCCCGTCGTCATCGGCGGGCCGGTCAAAGAATCCGTGCCGGACCTTGCACAAACGACCGGCGCAGACCATGTCGCAGGAGATTGCGAAGAGGCTCTGCGCCTTGTTGGCCTTGCGCATATGCCAAAGACGCTATCTATGTAAGGGGTGGCCGTGAGCGGGGGAGCTGCGCGGCGCTAACGTCGAAGGGGTCGCCGTGACCAAACAGGGCAGGATGTCGGAACGGGTGCGCGTCGGCGTCCTTCCCGCGCCTTCCCGAATCGAGCGGATCATCGAGCAGTTCGCCGACCTGGCCGTGGCGATCGACCGCGAAGGCAGGGTGCTCGGCCTCTCGGTCAGCCCGGAAAGCCCCTATCTGGGATGCCTCGATCACTGGATCGGACGCGATTTCCGCGACTTCCTGACCGAGGACAGCCGCTCGAAGTTCGAGGACCGGATCGCGACGGTGCTCTCCGATTCGGACGCTGTCGTGCGGCCGATGGAATTGAACCACGTCGACAATGCGAACTGGGAATTCCCCATCCGCTACACGATCCACGACGCGGGCGAGGACTATGGAATCCTCCTGCTGGGCCGCGACATGCAGCCCTTCGCGGACATCCAGCAGCGGCTGGTGCGCGAACAGCTTGCGCGCGAGCGGGACGCGGAACGGTTTCGCGGGGTCGAAACGCGCTATCGCGTGGTCTTCGATGCCTCCGAAACCCCCATGGCGATGATCGAGCCCGATTCGGGCCGCGCGCTGGATCTGAACCGCGCCGCCATGCAGCTTCTGGGTGTGCAGACCGACAACCTCAGCGCCAACGCCTTCGCGCAGTGCTTCGAGGGTCGCAGGAAGGGCGAGTTCGGCGAGGCGCTGAAGGCGGCCGCGGCGGGCGACGACGCGCAGGGCATCCCGGTCGTGATCCGGCGCAGCGGCGCGGATGTCCGGCTCTACCCCGAATTCTTCCGCGCCTCGGGAGAGGTGGCGCTATTGTGCCGCATCCTGCCCGTCGCAGACGAGGATCAGGCCGGCCGCGATTTTCAGCGCGCCCTCGGGCAGCTTTTCGACAGCACGAGCGATGCGATCCTGCTGACCGACGCCAAGGGCAAGATCCGCGAGGCGAACGAGGGCTTCCTGCGCCTCACCGATGCCGCGCAACTGCGCGACGTGCAGGGCCGGCCGCTGTCCGATTTCCTGGCCCGCGGCTCGGTGGACTTGAAGCTGATGCTCGAGCAGGTCGACAAGACCGGCCGACTCAGGGGGTATTCCGCGCAACTCGAAAGCGTCGTGGGAATGCGTGCGACGGTCGACATATCCGCCGCGCGGCTCACCGGGCGCAGCGACCGGAACCTGGGCTTCGTGATCCGCGAGGTGAGCGCGACCCAGGCGATCTCGGTCGCCGAGGCCGGCGCGACCATGAGCGAAGAGGCGATGACCAATGTCATGGACCTTGTCGGCACCGCCTCGCTGAAGGAACTGGTGGGCGCGACGACCGACGTGGTCGAGAAGCTCTGCATCGAGACGGCAGTGCGGCTGACGGACAACAATCGCGTCGCCGCGGCAGAGATGCTGGGATTGTCGCGGCAGAGCCTCTACGTCAAGCTGCGCAAATACGGTCTGCTGGACAGCGGCGGCGATCCGGGCGACGGGGGCGACTGACCGGCGCAGGAACCGTCCGCATCGCGGCGCGGCGCGATCCGGTCCAGCCGGTCGAGGGCGCCGGAAATTGCGGGGGCGGGCCATGACGCGCGCCGCCTGAGCGGCTCAGGGCGCGCGGCCGATGGCCCGGTCCAGGAAGGTCGTGCCACGCGCCAGCGCGTCCTTTGTCGCCTCGGCGTCGAACTTCAGGGAACTGAGCGCGGCCCTGTCCCTCTGGTCGAAGCCATGCGTGACGCCGGAATAGACGTGCTCCGACACCGGCAGGCCGCGTCCCTGCTCGCGGGCGACGATGCGCCGACAGGCGGTCTCGTTGGCGATCGCGTCGGCCTCGACCAGCAGGAAGAGCGCCGGAATCCTGCTCTCCCAGCCGCGCCGCGCCGCGCGCGTGACCTGCCCGCAGTAGGGATAGAGCAGGATCGCCGCCACGATCCCGTCCAGCGGGTCGGTCTCCATGCCGTCCGGCCAGCGGGTCAGCGCGTGGGGCACCTCGCCGTGGTCGGCCATCGACAGGAATTCCAGCACCGCCCAGCCGCCATGCGAGGCGCCCAGCAGGGCAAGCCGGTCGCCATCCACCTGCGGCAGCCGGCGGGCGGCGGCGACCGCGGCGGCCACGTCGCCCGCGCGCTCCGCCCCGGTCAGAAGCTGGCCGGCGCAGACGAGGCGCCAGAGTTGAAAATCGGTCAGCCCGCGCGGCGCGTGGCTGTCCACGACCAGCGCGGCCCAGCCGTCCGCGTTGAGCGCCCTGCTCCAGGTGTCGAGATTGTCCTTCGGTCCGTCGCAGCCGGAAAACAGCAGCACCGTGGGAAACGGCCCTGCGCCCTCGGACGGGGTGCTGAGCCGCGCGTGCGGCGCCAGCATCCGGGTCAGCGCCTCCGGGTCGGCGCGCGGCACGGTCAGGCCGGAATACCGGCCCAGCATGTTGGCGCCGGCAAGCGCGACAAGTCCGCCCGCCATTGCCGCCGCGGCGATGATCGCCCACATCGGGATAGCTCTCCGGCTTGTTGGGTCCACGCGCCGTTTGTGCCACGCGGCGGCGCGGGACGCGAGGCAGGACGACCCTCCCGACCCTTTCCATGCGCTCTTTCTGCCGTTTTCAGGGGCGCGCGGCCAAGGCGCGATCCGCGCGTGCGCCGGTTGGTCGGCATCGCCTTCAGCTTCGTGCGGGGCCTCGCGCGCCTGACGGCATCGCGAGGGGCACTTGACGTCACAAAAGGGCTTTACCGACTCGCGAGTGTATAGTTTAGTTGACACCATGAGTGTCATGGACAGCATGCAGTCCCCCGTGGACACGCGTCGCGCCCTGCCCGAGCCGCGGGCGGTGCTGACGCTTCTGAAGCCGATCACATGGTTCCCGCCCATATGGGCCTATCTGTGCGGGATCGTCTCCGTGGGCGCCAATCCGCTCGATGCCTGGGGCCTCGTGCTGCTGGGCATGGTCCTGGCCGGCCCCATCGTCTGCGGGATGAGCCAGGCGGCGAACGACTGGTGCGACCGCGAGGTCGATGCGATCAACGAACCCGATCGCCCGATCCCCTCGGGCCGCGTGCCGGGGCGCTGGGGACTGTGGATCGCGCTGGCGATGTCGGGGCTTGCGCTTGTCGTGGGCTGGCAGCTTGGCCCCTGGGGCTTCGGCGCGACGATCCTCGGCGTGCTTGCCGCCTGGGCCTACTCGGCCGAGCCGGTGCGGCTGAAGCGGTCCGGCATCGCGGGGCCGGGGCTGGTGGGCCTGTCCTACGAGTCGCTGCCGTGGTTTACCGGCGCCGCCGTGCTGTCCGCCGGGGCGCCCGCGCCCGAGATCGTGACCGTCGCGCTGCTTTACGGGGTGGGCGCGCATGGGATCATGACGCTCAACGATTTCAAGGCGCTCGAGGGCGACCGGCAGATGGGGGTCAACTCGCTGCCGGTCACGCTGGGTCCCGAGCGCGCGGCCAGGGTCGCGGCCTGGGTGATGATTCTGCCGCAGATCGCGGTCTTCACCCTGCTGGCGGGCTGGGGGCAGGGCTGGCATGCGGCAGCAATCGCCGTGCTGATCCTCGGCCAGCTCTGGGCGGCGACGGTGATGATGCAGGACCCGAAGGCCAAGGCGCCCTGGTTCAACGGCACGGGCGTGGCGATGTATGTCTCGGGCATGATGATCGCGGCGTTTGCGCTGCGCGGGTTGGGGGGGCTCTGAGATGACGCTCTCGTGGCTTTCCATCGCGCGGCTGGGGCTGGTGCAGATGTGCCTTGGCGCGATCGTGGTGCTGACCACCTCGACGCTCAACCGCCTGATGGTGGTTGAACTGGCGCTGCCCGCGGTGCTTCCCGGCCTGCTGGTGGCGCTGCACTACGGGATCCAGATCACGCGGCCGAACTGGGGGTTCCTCTCGGACGCGGGGGGCAACCGCACGATCTTCATCGTGGGGGGCATGGGCGTGCTGGCGCTTGGCGGGCTTGGCGCCGCCTGGGGCGTTGCACTGATGGATGGCAGCTTCGCGCTGGGCCTGACCGTCTCGATCCTCGCCTATACGCTGATCGGCGTGGGTGTGGGCGCCTCGGGCACCTCGCTGCTGGCGCTGCTGGCAACGGCGACCGCGCCGCATCGCCGCGCGGCGGCGGCCACGATCACATGGCTGATGATGATCTTCGGCATCGCGGCGACGGCGGGCACTGTGGGCGCATTCCTCGATCCCTATTCCCACGCGCTGCTGCTCAGGATCGTGGCGATCGTCGCGGGCGGCGCCGTGCTGCTGACCGTGCTCGCCGTCTGGGGCGTCGAGCGCGGGGTCGATGCCCAGCCCGCGCATGACGAGCAGGGCTTCGTCGAGGGGCTGAAGGAGGTCTGGGGCGAGCGTCACGCGCGCAACTTCACGATCTTCGTGTTCCTCTCGATGACTGCCTATTTCATGCAGGAACTGATCCTCGAGCCCTATGCCGGCCTCGTCTTCGGGCTGACGCCCGGGCAGACCACCACGCTCTCGGGGGCGCAGAACGGCGGCGTCTTCGTGGGGATGCTGGTCGTCGGCATCGCGGCGACCGGGCTGCGGATCGGCTCGCTCCGGGCCTGGGTGGTCGCGGGATGCCTCGGCTCGGCCGCCAGTCTTGCCGCGATCGCCGCAGCGGGCAGTGCGGCGCTGACAGGCGCGCTGATGCCCGCGGTCGTGGCGCTGGGGATGTTCAACGGGATGTTCGCGGTGGCCGCCATCGGCTCGATGATGGCGCTCGCCGGGCAGGGCCGGGAATCGCGCGAGGGCACCCGCATGGGCCTCTGGGGCGCGGCGCAGGCCATTGCGGCGGGCTTCGGCGGGCTGACGGGCGCCGCCGCCGCCGACGTGATGCGCACCCTCATGGCGAGCGACGCGGCCGCCTTCGGCACCGTGTTCCTTGCCGAGGCGGCGCTCTTCCTTGTCGCCGCGCTGATGGCGCTGAAAGTGATCGAGAGCGCGCGCGCACCACGCGGCGCCGCGCTGATGCCGGGAGAATGAGTGATGTATGATGTCGTCGTCGTGGGCGGGGGACCGTCCGGAGCCACCGCCGCAGAGGATCTGGCCCGCGAGGGGCGCAACGTGGCCTTCATCGACCGCGAGGGACGGATCAAGCCCTGCGGCGGCGCGATCCCGCCACGGGCGATCCGGGATTTCCACATCCCCGAGGACCAGCTCGTGGCGAAGATCACCACCGCGCGCATGATCTCTCCCACCGGGCGGCGCGTGGACATCCCGATCGAGAACGGCTTCGTCGGCATGGTCGACCGCGAGCATTTCGACGCCTTCCTGCGCGACAGGGCGGAGGCTGCGGGCGCCGACCGCTACCGCGGCACCTTCACCAAGATCGAGCGCGACGACACGGGCACCCACGTTCTCTTCCGCGACAAGGAAAGCGGCGAGACGCGGCGGCTGACCACGCGCCTTGTCATCGGGGCCGACGGCGCCCGGTCCAACGTGGCGCGGCAGGAGGTCGCCGGCGGCGACAGGATCCCTTACGTCATCGCCTATCACGAGATCATCGAGGCCCCCGGCAAGGTCGGCGACTACGACCCCGAACGCTGCGACGTGGTCTACGACGGCGCCATCTCGCCGGATTTCTACGGCTGGGTCTTTCCGCACGGCAAATCCGCCAGCGTCGGCATGGGCAGCATGGTCAAGGAGGTGGACGTCAAGAAGGCCACCGCAGACCTGCGCGCGGCCTCGGGCCTTGCCGATTGCCCCACCATCCGGAAAGAGGGCGCTCCGATCCCGCTCAAGCCGCTCGACCGCTGGGACAACGGGCGCGACGTGGTGCTTGCGGGCGATGCCGCGGGCGTGGTCGCGCCGTCCTCGGGCGAGGGAATCTTCTACGCGATGATCGGCGGGCGGGTGGCCGCCGCCGCGGCCGCCGCGACGCTGGAGAGCGGGCAGGTGGCGAAGCTGAAGCTCGCGCGGCACCTCTTCATGCGCGAGCACAAGAACGTGTTCAAGATCCTCGGCGCGATGCAGGACGCCTACTACAAGTCCGACGCGCGGCGCGAGCGCTTCGTCTCGCTCTGCCACGACATCGACGTGCAGCGCTTGACCTTCGAGGCCTACATGAACAAGGAACTTGTGAAGGCCCGGCCGCTTGCCCACATCAAGATCGGGCTCAAGAACCTCGCCCACCTTTCGGGCCTCGTGCGGGAGACCTACACATGACGCTGACGGTCCCGGCCTGGGTGGGCGGCGCGCTGATTCCGGTCGAAAAGCTGGAGGCGCACCGGCGCGGCCTGCGGCACAAGGCGGTGTCCGTCTTCGTGCTGGCAGGCGATGCCGTGCTGCTGCAGCGCCGCGCGCTGGGCAAGTATCACACGCCGGGGCTTTGGGCCAACGCCTGCTGCACGCATCCCCACTGGGACGAGCCGGCCGAGGATTGCGCGCGCCGCCGCCTGGCAGAGGAACTGGGGATCGAGGGGTTGCCGCTGTCGCACCGGGGGCAGGTGGAATACCGCGCCGACGTGGGCGGCGGGCTGATCGAGCACGAGGTGGTCGAGATCTTCACCGCCGAGGCGCCCCGCCGCATCGCGCCCGCACCCGACCCGGCCGAGGTGATGGAGACGCGCTGGACGACGCTGCCGGAGCTGACCGCCGACGTGGCGCGCAGCCCCGAAAGATATACACCCTGGCTGCGGATCTACCTGCAGAAGCACGTGCAGGACATCTTCGGCCACGTTCCGGCCTGACCGAAGGCCGGTTGGGCGGCTGACGGACCCCTGCGCCGCTCCCGCGCGTTTATCCCTCCGAAAGGAGGGCAATCCATGTCGCCACCCGATATCAATCTCGAGAGGCAGAAGCGCCGTCACAGGCCCGTGCTCATCGGCATCGGTGCCGTGCTGCTTTTCGCCCTGATCGTGATGATCGCACTTGCGTTCAACGTGACCGATGGCGAGCGACCGGACACGCCGCAGGCCACTCCGGACCAGACGGATACGGCGCCGGCAGAGTGATCTGACTTGGCGCCGCTACCGTCCGGAGGCTGCGGAAAAGCGCACGCGCACGCGGTAGCGACCATCCGCAGCCTCCTGCTCCACTTTAGCTTCCAGTTGCGATGCGAAGGCGCGGATCAGGCGCGCGCCAAGTCCCTCTTCGCCTGCGGCCTGCGGCTGGGGCGCGGTGCTGTTTTCGACCGTGAGGACACGGTAGCCGTCGTCATCCGCCTCGTGGCCGAGTGTCACCCGCAGCCAGAAGTCGCCCGACTTGTCCGGTTCCGCATATTTCAGCGCGTTGGTCACGGCCTCTGCCGTCAGCAGCGCGAGGGGACCCGCCTGATCGGGTTCCAGCGTCACCGGTGACAGGTCGAAGTGCAGCTTGACGGAAGATTTCGTCTGGGTGCTGGCAAGTGCCACCAGTTCGCGGACGACATCCTCGATCAGCGAATCCGCCCGCACCTGCGCCAGGTCGGAGGCCTGGTAGAGCGTGCGGTGGACCATCGCCAGGCCGGTGAGACGGTCCTGCAGGTTGCGGATCGCCGCGCGCACCTCCGCCGACCTCGTGCGCCGCATCTGCATGTTCATGATCGATGACATCAGTTGCAGGTTGTTCTTCACGCGGTGATGGACCTCGCGCAGCAGAATCTCCCGTTCGTGGAGCTTGTTGTCGACCTCGGCCTCGTCGCGGGTGATCTTTTCCGCCATCCGGTGAAAGGTGCGGTCGATGTCGCGCAACTCGGCAGCGGCGTCGCGCAATTCGGGCGTGACGGGGATCTGTCGCCGGTCCGCGAAACTGCGCATCGCGCGACGCAGCGCCCCGATGGGGCGGATCACCATGAGCTGGATCGAGACGAGGGCCACGGCCAGACTGGCAAGCCACATTGCCAGCGGGAAGGAAAGCGAGGACAGGATGAGCAGCGTCTGGCCCGGCACCGGCCCGCGGGCCGGCCAGCTGGCCAGCGCATAGGCGGTTCCGGGCGCGATCGGCACGACGGCGAAATGCCGCGCCTCGCCGTCGCGGTTGACGGCAGAGAAGCTCTGCGATCCGCCGATGACCAGATCGTTGAGCGCGACGTTTTCGGGCAGGGCGCCCTCGACCGGAAGGTCCCCCGTGCTGGCGGTCAGGATGTCGCCGTCGGGCTGGAACGTCAGCAGATGCGCATTGCTTTCGACATCCATCCGCGCGCGTGCCTCCTCTAGCGTCCGGGCGGGAAACGACAGCGCGACGACGCCGCGCAGTTCGCCCTCTGCGGAGCGCACCGGGTGGCTGACGATCACCACGGGGCTGCGGGTGATCTGCCCGTCGGCATCGTAGCCGACCTGGCTTTGCGGACTCTCGAAAAGGGATTCCACGGCAGCGGTTCTCTGGAACTGCACCGTTTCGTTCGTCGAGTTGCAGACCGAGGACCGGTCCTCGGCGATCAACCCGATGAAGGAAATCTCGGGATGCGTCTCGGACGTGCGTTCCATCAAGCTGGTGCAGGCTGCGCTGTCGGGCGCAAGCACGGCCAGCGCGTCCGCGACACCTGACGCGAGACCCAGCGCAGAGACGATCGCCTCACGCTCGGGCGTGGCGATGCGCATCGCGATGTCGAGGCGGTCCGCTCGATAGTTGGCATTCGCCACTTCGATGGCGCGCTGCGTCTGCAGCACGGCGATCGCCCCGATGGGCAAGAGCGCGATCGTCAGGATCGCAGCCACGATGGTCAGAAGCGAGCGTGGCCGGCTGTCGGGGCCTTCCACTCGCGTTTCGTTCCATGCCCCGACGCTCTGTGACCCCGCGTTGTCGTTGCTCACCCGGACCTCGGGTTCTCGGCAATCACGGCCAGCGTGCGCTGATCCGTCAACTCCATCGTCTCGGTCGCGTCCATGCCAAGAAGTTCTGCCAGACGCCTGCGCCCCCGGTTCGCGCGGCTCTTGACCGTGCCGACCGCGCAGCCGCAGGTTTCCGCCGCGTCCTCGTAGGAAAAGCCCTGCGCGCCGACGAGAATCAGAACCTCGCGCTGCTCGTCCGGCAGCTGCTCGAAGGCGGCGCGGAAATCGTTCAGCGCCAGCCGCCCGTCATGGTCCGGCTTCGTGGCGATTCGTCCGGCAAGCATGCCGTCCACATCGGAAACCTCGCGTTTTGCGCGCCGGCGTTCCGAGTAGAAGGTGTTGCGCAGGATGGTGAAGAGCCAGGCGCGCATGTTGGTGCCGGGCTGGAACTTGTCGATATTCGTCCAGGCCTTGACCACCGTGTCCTGCACGAGGTCGTCCGCGCGGCTGAGATCGCGCGTCAGCGACAGCGCGAAGAGACGCATGGGCTTGAGGTGCAGCGCGATTTCGTCTCTAGGATCCTGTGGCTCCTGTGGCTCCTGTGGCTGCTCCGCGCCGGCGCTGGCACGCCTTCGGGTGGCGGGTGCATTCATCGGCCCTGCTCCTGACGACGCAACTGCTCCAGCAATGTCTTGAAACGCTCGGGGACCTCATCCTCGACGAGTTCCTCGTAGACGCGGCGCAAATTGGCGTCGATTGACGAACTCTCCGACGAACTCTCCGGTGAGTCCCCGGCGTCGTTCTCCGAAAGGATTTTCGGTTTGCGCGATCCTGACACGCGTTCCTCTGTCGCCTGCATCGAGTGGCCTTTCTTCATTGTGTGCCCGATTTCCCCCAAGACGCAACGTCCCCGGCGCCATTCGGTTCCCGAAACGTGCAATTTTGCCGATCCGGGGCGGAGACAGCCTGCTCAGCGAGGCCCGCGTCCCCGCACGACCTGTGCAATCACCGCGATCGCGAACAGCACGAGGAACACGATGAACAGGATCTGCGCGATCCCTGCCGAGGCGCTTGCGATGCCACCAAAGCCGAAGAAGGCGGCAACCAGCGCGATCACCAGGAAGACGATGGCCCAGTAGAGCATTTCAGACTCCGTCGGTTAGACGTCATGAGGCAGTGCAACCCGACGGACGGCGTTCGTGTTCCCGGTCTTCGGCTGCCGGAACGCGAGGTCAGGACCGTTTCAGGCTCCTGAGCACCTCATGGAGCGTCTCGGTCGTGAAGGGGACGTCGAGAGCCACGATCGATGGATGCGCTTCTGCCGCCTCGACATCCGCGCGCGAGGCGAGCCAGATGAGTTGTCCCCCTTTCGCGCGCAGCGCAGTCAGCAGGCCGCTGCGCACCAGTTCGGCCGGCGGCTGGGAGGCGAAGACCGCGAAGACACGGCTGGTGCCCTCCAGCAATGCGAACAATTCGCCCGGATCGCTGCAGACCTCGACGACCGCTTCCGGATCCCACTCGGTGATCCCGCTGGAGATGTCCTCGGCCACGAGCGGGGTCGAGTAGCACACGATATAGTTGCGTGCAGTCTTGACGGTGGACGGCATCGGCGGGCGCTCTGTCAGGGGGCGATCTGTCATTCGCGGAACTTGGCCTGCTCCTCGTGCGTCTGCAATAAGATTTGACATGTCGCGGAGGAGTCAGGTGGCGACCGACTGCAAGGACTGTCCGCTGCGGCGGCTCGAACTCTTTCGGGATTTTTCGGCCGAAGAATTGCAGTTCATGCGCCGCTTCAAGACGGGCGAGTTGCAGGTCTCGCCCGGAACGACCGTCCTGATGGAGGGGTCCAACACGCCGCAGCTCTACACGGTGCTGCGCGGGATGGGGGTGCGCAGCAAGGCCGTCGGCGACGGGCAGCGCCAGGTTCTGAACTTCGCTCTGCCGGGCGATTTCCTGGGCCTGCAGGCGGCGGTCATGGCCGAGATGAACTATTCGGTCGAGGCGGTCACGCCGATGCGGCTGTGTGTCTTCCGACGTGCCGACATCTGGGATCTCTACAAGCGGTTTCCCGAGCGGGCCTTCGACCTGACCTGGCTGGGTGCGGTCGAGGAGCGGTTCATGGGCGAGGCGATGGCGGCGCTGGGCCAGCGTCCGGCGCGTGAGCGGACCGCCTGGGCGCTGGTCACTCTCTACCGCCGGTTGCAGCGGCTGGGTCTGGAGAACGGCGGCGAAGGCGTGCCCTTTCCCTTCCGCCAGCAGGATCTGGCCGACGCGCTGGGCCTGTCGCTGGTGCACACCAACAAGACCCTCTCGGCCCTGCGCGGCGAGCAGTTGCTGTCGCTGCAGGGCGGCAGGTTGCGGATTCCCGACATCGACCGCCTGGCCCGGGCCTGCGCCATCGACATCGAGGCGACGCCGGAGCGACCCCTGGTCTGACTGCGGCGGCGGGCCACGGTTGCACCGCAGGGTCAACCCGTGCAGGACTCTGTCACCGACAGTGCCGGCAGCGGAAGGGAGAGGACGTGCTCAGGAACGATCTGCTCGAACAATGGGACCGCGAAAGCTTTCTGCATCCCTCGACGCATCTGGCCGAGTTCGCGCGCGGCAACGCCCCCCAGCGCGTGATCCGCGGCGGTGAGGGTTGTCACATCGAGGACCGCGAGGGCAACCGCCTGCTCGACGCCTTCGCCGGGCTCTACTGCGTGAACGTGGGCTACGGCCGGCAGGAGATCGCAGAAGCGATCGCCGAACAGGCGCGCGAACTGGCCTATTACCACGCCTACGTCGGCCACGGGACCGAGGCCAGCATCCGGTTGGCGAAGATGATCCTCGACCGTGCGCCCGCTCATATGAGCAAGGTCTATTTCGGGCTGTCGGGCTCGGACGCGAACGAGACCAACGTCAAGCTGATCTGGTATTACAACAACGTCCTCGGCCGGCCGGAGAAGAAGAAGATTATCTCGCGCTGGCGCGGCTACCACGGCTCGGGGCTGATGACCGGCTCGCTCACCGGGCTGGAGCTGTTCCACAAGGCCTTCGACCTGCCGCTGGTGCAGGTGCTGCACACCGAGGCGCCCTACTATTTCCGCCGCGATGACGTCTCGATGAGCGAGGCGGACTTCGTCGCGCATTGCGCCGCGGAACTGGAGGCGCTGATCGACCGTGAAGGGGCCGATACCATCGCCGCCTTCTGGGCGGAGCCGGTGCTGGGCACGGGCGGCATCGTGCCGCCGCCCGCTGGCTACTGGGAGGCGATCCAGCCAATCCTGCAGAAGCACGACATCCTGCTTGTGGCCGACGAGGTGGTGACGGGCTTCGGCAGGCTGGGCACGATGTTCGGGTCGGAGCACTACGGGCTGAAGCCCGATCTCATCACCATCGCCAAGGGGCTGACCTCGGCCTATGCGCCGCTGTCGGGCTCCATCGTCTCCGAAAAGGTCTGGAAGGTGCTGGAGCAGGGGACCGATGCGCTGGGCCCCATCGGGCACGGCTGGACGTATTCGGCGCATCCCATCGGGGCCGCGGCGGGCATCGCCAACCTTGAGCTTGTCGACAAGCTCGACCTGGTGACGGCGGCGGGCGAGACGGGCGCATATTTCAACGACGCCCTGCGCACGGCGCTGGCCGATCACCCGCATGTGGGCGAGGTGCGCGGCGAGGGGATGCTGGCCGCGGTGGAATTCGTCGAGGACCGCGAGACGCGGGCCTTCTTCGACCCGGCGCGCAAGGTGGGGCCGGCGGTGGCCGCCGCGCTGCTGGAGCGCGGCGTGATCGGCCGCGCCATGCCGCAGGGCGACATCCTGGGCTTCGCGCCGCCCTTCTGCCTGACACGGGCAGAGGCGGATCGGATCGCATCCGCAACCGCCGGCGCGGTGGCCGACGTGCTTGGGTGACGCGACGAAAGCGCTGAACGTCTGGCCGAGAATTGCCTTTAGGTTGGGCTGAGTTACCCTTCCGGCCAGCCAGTTTCCGGCAACGCTGTTGCAACAAGGGCCCGGAACGGGTTTATTCGGGAGATCAAGAAAACGCGGGAAACGACCCGCGAGAGATGAACAGGGAGCCGGTCTTGACGGCAACGGAGACGCAAGAAGCGTTCGTCGAATTCGAGCGCGTCCAGAAAAGTTACGACGGTGAAACGCTGGTCGTGAAGGATCTCAACCTCTCGATGCCCAAGGGAGAGTTCCTTACGATGCTCGGACCTTCGGGGTCGGGAAAGACGACCTGCCTGATGATGCTGGCAGGGTTCGAGACCGCGACGCACGGCGAGATCAAGCTGGGCGGCAGGCCGATCAACAACATCCCCCCACACAAGCGCGGCATCGGGATGGTGTTCCAGAACTACGCCCTGTTCCCGCACATGACCGTGGCAGAGAACCTGTCGTTCCCGCTGGAGGTGCGGAAACTGTCCAGATCCGAGCGCGAGGAAAAGATCAGGCGCGCGCTCGACATGGTGCAGATGGGGGACTTCGGCGGTCGCCGTCCCGCGCAGCTTTCGGGCGGGCAGCAGCAGCGCATCGCGCTGGCCCGCGCGCTGGTCTT
>NZ_JBKHAQ010000180.1:0-3045 GCF_046542825.1 Rhodosalinus sp.
GGCCGGCCCAGCACATGCAGCCCCTCGGGGATCAGCGCGTCCTCGGTCTCCAGCAGCTTCAGCCAGAGCGCCTCGGGCGGCGTGCCGGTCATGTCCACCGCGTCCGCCTGCTCGGCGATCAGTGCCTCCAGCTCCTCGCGCGCGGGGTCGTCCGCCGCCATCCCGCGCCAGCGGGTGAGCGAATCCTTCAGCTCCGCCAGTCCCTTGTAGAGGCCCGAGGCCGCGAGCGGGGGGGTCAGATGGGTGATGGTCACAGCCCCCGAGCGCCGCTTGGCAAGGCTTGCCTCGGAGGGGTTGTTCGAGGCGTAGAGATAGACGTTCGGCATCTCGCCGATCAGCCGGTCTGGCCAGTCCATCGCGCCCATGCCCGCCTGCTTGCCCGGCATGAACTCCAGCGCGCCGTGCATCCCGAAGTGCAGGATGGCGTCCGCCTGATAGGTGTTCCGGAGCCAGAGGTAGAAGGTGACGAAGGCATGCGTCGGGGCAAAGCCCTTCTCGAACAGCAGGCGCATCGGGTCGCCCTCGTAGCCGAAGGCCGGCTGGATCCCGACGAAGACCTTGCCGAAATGCGCGCCCAGCACGAAGACGCCGCGCCCGTCGGACTGCACCTTGCCCGGCGCCGGGCCCCAGACCGCCTCGATCTCCTTGAGCGGGGGCGTGTTGCGCACGATCTCGTCGGCGCTCACATGGGCGGCGACATTCGCCTCCTGCCCGTATTGCGCCGCGTTGCCCTCCAGCACCGCGGCGCGCAGGGCCTCCACGCTCTCGGGCGGGTCCAGGTCGTAGCCCGCCTGCGCCATCCGGTGCAGCGTGTTGTAAAGGCTCTCCCACACCGCGAGATAGGCCGCGGTGCCCACCGCGCCCGCGTTCGGCGGAAAGCCGAAGAGCACCACGCCCACCTTCTTCGCGGCGTTTTCCTTGCGGCGCAGCCGGATCTGGCGTTCCACCCGCTCGGCCAGGCTCTCGATCCGCTCGTGGCAGGGCGCCATGTCGCGGCTCTCCTGCTCCACGCGGCAGGCGTAACGGCACCCCTGGCAGGGCTCCGTCCCGTGCCGCCCGGCGAAGACGCAAGGGTTCGTGGCCCCGTCGAGCTCCGGCAGCGCGATCAGCATCGTGGTCTCGATCGGCCCCAGCCCCTGCGGGGAGCCGGCCCATTGCGCCAGCGTCTGGAACTCCAGCGGATGCGCGGCCAGATAGGGCACGTCGAGCCCCTGCAGCACCTCGACCGCCGCCTCGCTGTCGTTGTAGGCTGGCCCGCCCACCAGGCTGAAACCGGTCAGCGACAGCAGCGCGTCGATCTTCGCGCCCGCCTCGTCGCGGAAAAACGTCGCGATCGCCGGCCGCCCGTCGAGCCCCCCGGCGAACGCCGGCAGCACGCGCAGTCCCTTTGCCTCCAGCGCCCGGATCACCGCGTCGTAATGCGCCGTATCGCCCGACAGGACGTAGCTCCGCATCATCAACAGGCCCACGGTGCCCTTGGGCGCCTCTGCCGCGGGCAGCGCCGCCGCGTCCTCGGTGATCCGCTCGGCCAGGTCGGGGTGGTAAAGGCCCACCTCCGGGTATTCCACCGGCGCCGGCGCCTCGCCTCCGCGCCAGCCCTCGTGCCGGCAGTAGCGCGACAGCAGGAAACGCAGCATCGCCTCGATGTTGTCGTCCGACCCGCCCAGCCAGTACTGCATCACCAGGAACCAGGCGCGCAGGTCCTGCGCCTTGCCGGGGATGTACTTCAGGATCTTCGGCAGACGGCGCAGCATCCGCATCCTGCTCTCGCCCGAATCCGACGAGGGCTTGGAGGACCCGCGCAGCCGCTTGATCAGCTTGCGCATCCCGCTCTCGGGCGCCGCCATGTCCAGCGTGCCCATGCGTGTGAGCTTCACGATCGCCGCGTCCGCGATCACCCCCGCCATCGCGTCGCAGTGATCGCGCCGGGCCTGCAGATGCGGCAGGATCGGCTTCACGTGCTCCTCGAGGAAGAGCAGGTTGGCGATCACGATGTCGCCCTGCTCGATCGCCTCGACCGCGCGCTCGAAGGCGCCGGGCGTCTCGCCCCACTCGGCCGCGGCGTGCAGAGAGACCGACAAGCCCGGAAACTCGCGCGAGAGCCGCTGCGCCACCCGGTCGCAGGCGCTCGCCGCGTGGGCGTCGAGCGTCAGGATCGTGACGCGGTAGCCGGGCATCCGGCGGGTTATCGCACCGTCATCGCGCATAATGCGCCTTCGCCTCGTAAAGGGTGTCCACACCGATCTCGGCCACTCCGCGCTCGCGCGCGAAGGCCTCGGTGTTCCGCTTCGCCTTGCCGCGCACGAAGAAGGGGATCTTCTTCAGCTCCTTCTCGGCGGCAGGCAGCCAGACCACCTCGACTCCTCCGCCTGCCGCGCCCGGTCCTTCCTCTTGCGGGGAAATACCCCGGGGGGAGTCCGGCGCAGCCGGACGGGGGGCAGCGCCCCCCTGCGGCACCTCGGCCATGGCGGGCTCCGGGGCGGCGCGCCGCGCGGGCGAATGGGCCGCGTGATGCGAGGGACCGGCTGCGTCGTTGAACTCGAAGTCCTCGCGGAACATGTGCAGCAGGTGCTCCTCCAGCCCCATGACCAGCGGGTGCACCCAGGTGTCGAAGATCACGTTCGCGCCTTCGAAGCCCATCTGGGGCGAATAGCGGGCGGGAAAGTCCTGCACATGCACGGGGGCGGAGATGACGGCGCAGGGGATCCCGAGGCGCTTGCCGATGTGGCGCTCCATCTGCGTGCCGAGGATCATCTCGGGCGCGGCCGCCTCGATGGCGGCCTCCACCTCGAGGTAGTCGTCGGTGATCGTGGCCTCGACGCCGTAATCCCTGGCCACGCGGCGGATCATGCGGGCCTGCTCGCGGTTGTAGCAGCCCAGGCCCACCACCTCGAAGCCCATCTCGTCGCGCGCGATTCGCGCGGCCGCGGCGACATGGGTGCCGTCGCCGAAGAGGAAGACGCGCTTGGCCGTCAGGTAGGTCGAATCGACGCTCGCCGAATACCACGGCAGGCGCAGGCGGCTCTCGTCGGCCCTGACGGGCAG
>NZ_JBKHAQ010000063.1:0-16415 GCF_046542825.1 Rhodosalinus sp.
CGACGCCGCGATGGAGGCCGAAGCCGAGCGTCTTGCGGAGGCCACGGAAGACGCCGAGGAGGAGGTCTCCGGCGAGCAGGAAGAGGCGGCCGCGCCCCAGGCTCTCCCGACGTCGGAGGCAGTCCCGGCTGCGCCCCACACCGCGGAAACCGGCGCCCCGGACGCGCGCGAAGAGGAGCTTCCGTCCGTGTCGCAGGACGCGCAGGACCATGCGCGGGCCGAGGACGACGCCCTGACGGACGAGGTGCTCGCGCCCGAACACGTGCCGCCGCGCCCCTCCCCGATGCCCGGCTCGGTCGCCGCGAAGCTGCAGCGCATCCGCGCCGTCGTGGCCCGCGCGACCGGCGTACCGATCGACGCGGACGTCATGCGCGGCGAGACGCCGGACGAGGACGAGAGCGAGACCAATCTCTTCCGCGACGAGGACGCGCAGTCTGCGACACGCGCCCGCGTCCTGCGGATGAGCCGCGCCGATTTCGAGGCCGCGGTGGCCGAGGGCAGCATCCCGCCGCTGCCCGGTGCCGCGCAGCCCGCGAAGGAAGGTGCCTTTAAGGAACCGGGGGCGCCCGCAGGCGCGGAAGAAGCCGAACGCCCCGAGGACGACGCCCCCCCGGCTGACAGCGCGTCAGACGCGCCCGCAGCCGACAGCGACGCTCAGCCCGATCTCCGCAGCGAAACGCCGGCCCAGGGCGAGCCGAGAGAGACGGTAGCCGCGGGCGTGCACGCCACGGGCGACGACCCCGGCAAGCAGGACGAGGAGGAGACCGGCGCTGCATTCCCCCTGCCTCCCGCGGCCGCGGACGCGACCCCGTCGCAGGCCCGGGACGCCGCCGCCGCGATGGCGGCGGCGCCCGGGTCGCACCCTGCGACGGGTCCGGCACGGTCCTCCCTGAGCCCGGAGGACGAGGCCGAACTTGCAGCGGAATTGCGCGGCATCGAGGCGGACCTCTACGGGACGCGCACCGAGGCTGCAGAGGATGCGGCCGCTACGGAAGCGGATGCCACTCCGGCGCCCGTGACCGACGCGGGCGCGGATCATTCGGCACGGAACGCAGCCGAGGAGGAGACCTCTTCCGTCGATACGCGCGACGACCAGTCCGAAGCCTCGGAGAGCCAGCCGGACGAGGATGCCGAAAGCCTCACGCAGCATGAAAGCCTCACGCAGCATGACGGGGCCTCGAAGCCCGAGCCGACCCGGACGGAGGCGGTCGCAGCGGCGGCAGAACCGGAGGAAGGCCCCGGAGGTCGCGCACAGGACGTCAAGGCCGCCGAAAGTCGCCCGGCCCGGGGCGAAGCCGTCGCGCCGGAGCAGGCACCGGAGGAGGCGCCCATCGCAACCCCCTCGGGGGCGCCTGCCGGCTCGGAGGGCGACGAGACAGCCGACAACGCCGCGCGCGACACGGCAGAGCCAACGGGCCTTCAGGAGCCGGACCCCGGGATCGCCGCGGCCGCGCGGCGCGCGGTGCGGCAGGGCAGCGATGCCTTCGCCGCCGTGTCCGCCCGCCCCGAGGGCAACGGCGACGACAACGTGTCCCGCCTGATGGACGAAGCCGAAACCGAGATGGAGCGGCCGGAGGCGACCCGCCGCCGCAGCGCGCTTGCCCATCTGCGCGCGGCCGTGGCGGCCACGCGCGGGGACCGCGGGCTTGTCCGCAGCGGGCCGGCAGAGGAAGAGGTGCAGGCCTATCGCAACGACCTGTCCGCTGCCGTGCGGCCACGGCGCCCCGAGGCGAGCTCGGCCCGCACCCCCCGCCCCGAAGAGCCGCGTCCGGCCCCCCTCAAGCTGGTGGCGGAGCAGCGCGTCGATCTGCCCTCCGGCGAGGAACGCGCCCCGGTGCGTCCCCGCCGGGTCCATCGGCCGGCACAGGACGCAGCCCAGGCCCCGCGTGCTGCGGAAGGCTTCGAAAGCTACGCCCGCGCCAGAGACGCGCGAGAGCTTCCCGAACTCATGGAGGCCGCGGTCGCCTATCTCGTCTTTGTCGAGGGGCACGACCAGGTTTCGCGCCCGCAGGTGATGAAGACCGTGCGCGGCAGTGGCCTTGCGGACTTCAACCGCGAGGACGGGCTGCGCCACTTCGGGCAGCTGATCCGCGAGGGCAAGATCGAGAAGCAGCGCGGGGGCCGCTTCACCGTCTCGGACGAGATCGGCTATCGCCCCGAGGGGCGCGCGGCCGGCTGAGAGAGGCTCGTTCCGGGCGCGGCGCGGCGGGCGGGAGCCTGCCGCGCCGTTGCAGCGGCGCTGCGTCGGACCACAGGCCGCCGCAAAACGGCGAGGACGCCCGTGAGGGCGGACCGAGCGTGTCGCTCATCGGCCGTGACCGGCCTCTTCGCTGCGAGGGCGCGCCGCGCCTCAGTCGTCGCGCGGCGCGTCGGGGTCGGGCTGGCCCACGCCCTTGAAGACGAACTTGAAGGGCAGCGCCCAGACCACGCCCAGCGCCACGTAGATCAGCAGCTCCAGCAGGATGCCGGGCCGGTCGAACCAGCCCACGACCGTGACCGCCGCCATGATGTAGAGCGGCAGGCCGACGATCAGGATCACCAGTGACCAGCGGCGGCGGGCTTTGTAACTCAGGTCCATCAGTCTGCGAACGGGTCCGTGACGAGAATGGTGTCATCCCTTTCGGGCGAGGTGGAAAGTAGGGCCACCGGACAGCCGATCAACTCCTCCACGCGCCGGACATACTTGATGGCCCCGGCCGGCAGGTCCGCCCAGCTGCGCGCGCCCTCGGTCGAGGCGCTCCAGCCTTCCATCTCCTCGTAGACCGGCACCAGCCGCGCCTGCTGATCCGCCGCCGTGGGCAGATGGTCCAGGCGTTTGCCATCAAGCTCATAGCCAGTGCAGATGCGCAGCCGGTCGAAGCCGTCCAGCACGTCGAGCTTGGTAAGCGCGATGCCGTTGATTCCGCTGGTCGCGATGGATTGCCGCACCAGCACCGCGTCGAACCAGCCGCAGCGCCGCTTGCGCCCCGTGGTTGTGCCGAACTCGTGTCCGCGCGTGCCCAGCCGCTCGCCGTCCGCATCGTCAAGCTCGGTCGGGAAGGGTCCCTCGCCCACCCGCGTGGTGTAGGCCTTGACGATCCCGAGCACGAAGTCGATGGCGCCGGGCCCGATGCCCGTGCCCGTGGCGGCCTGCCCTGCGATCACGTTCGAGGAGGTGACATAGGGATAGGTGCCGAAGTCGATGTCCAGCAGCGCGCCCTGCGCGCCCTCGAACAGAATGCGGCGCCCCGAACGGCGCTTTTCGTTCAACACCCGCCAGACCGGCGCGGCAAAGGGCAGGATCTGCGGCGCGACCGCCTCCAGCGCGGCAACCAGCGCGTCACGGTCCACCGGCTCGAGCCCCAGCCCCCGGCGCAGCGCGTCGTGATGCACCAGCGCGCGGTCCACCCGCGCCTGAAGCGTCGCGCGGTCGCCAAGGTCGGCCACCCGCACCGCGCGGCGGCCCACCTTGTCCTCGTACGCCGGACCGATCCCGCGGCCCGTGGTGCCGATCCTGGCCACCCCGACGGCGGCCTCTCGCGCGCGATCGAGTTCGCCGTGAAACGGCAGGATCAGCGGTGTGTTCTCCGCAATCATCAGCGTCGCGGGCGTGACCTCGACCCCCTGCCCCTTCAGCGTCTCGATCTCCCGCATCAGGTGCCAGGGGTCCAGCACCACGCCGTTGCCGATCACGCTCAGCTTGCCGGGCCGCACCACGCCCGAGGGCAGCGCATGCAGCTTGTAGGTCTGATCGCCGATCACCAGCGTATGGCCTGCGTTGTGCCCGCCCTGAAAGCGCGCGACGACATCGGCGCGCTCGCTCAGCCAGTCCACGATCTTGCCCTTGCCCTCGTCGCCCCACTGGGCGCCCACGACCACGACGTTCGCCATCTGCCGCTCCCTTCGCGGTATCCGAAACCCGCGCCGGTATAGCCGCGGGCCGCGGTGGTCGAAACCGGAAATCCGCGCCCGCGCGCAGGGTCGGCGCGCCCTTGCTCCCGCGGGCCGCTTCGCCTACATGGACCGCGACAGCCGCGCGGGGTCTCATGGAAAACGTCATCCTAATCGTTCATCTGCTCCTCGCCCTCTCGCTCATCGGCATTGTCCTGATGCAGCGGTCCGAGGGCGGCGGGCTTGGCATGGGCGGGGGCGGCAATGTGACCACCGGCCGCGCGGGGGCGACGCCGCTGGGCAAGGTGACCTGGATCCTGGCCATTGCCTTCATCGGCACCTCGCTTACGCTGACGATCTTCGCCGCCGAGAACGCCACCGGCAGCTCGGTGCTCGACCGCATCGGCGGCGGCGGTGGCGGCTCGGTCGAGGAGACCGATCCGTCGGTGCCGCAACTGCCCGACACTGACAGCCTGCTGCCGCCGCCGGCAGGCAGTGAGGATGCGCCGCTGGTGCCGCGCGCGGAGTGATCCGCGCCGGCGCCACGCGCGCCGGTTTTCCACAAGTCCTTGCGGGGTTTGCGGTTTTCGTTACATCATCTAGCGCGCGTCTGGACAGGCCAGCGCGACTCGTGTAACGCTTGAATCCCGTGGTGAGGTGCGGCCATGGAGCCGCGCGCAAGCATCGGGCCGGCCCCGGACACGCGGCAAGCGTCTCCCCGACCGGCCCCGTCACGGGGGATCGCCGGATCATGGCTCGCTTCATCTTCATCACCGGTGGCGTCGTCTCGTCGCTGGGCAAGGGTCTCGCATCGGCGGCGCTGGGCGCGCTTTTGCAGGCGCGCGGCTTCACCGTGCGGCTGCGCAAGCTGGACCCCTATCTCAACGTCGATCCCGGCACGATGTCACCCTTCGAGCACGGCGAGGTCTATGTCACCGACGACGGGGCCGAGACCGATCTCGATCTCGGCCACTACGAGCGCTTCACCGGCGTCGCCGCGCGCAAGTCCGACAGCGTGAGTTCGGGGCGCATCTATTCCAACGTTCTGGAGAAGGAGCGCCGGGGCGACTACCTCGGCAAGACGATCCAGGTCATTCCCCACGTCACCGACGAGATCAAGGACTTCATCCGCATCGGCGAGGACGAGGTCGATTTCATGCTGTGCGAGATCGGCGGGACGGTGGGCGACATCGAGGGGCTGCCCTTCTTCGAGGCGATCCGCCAGTTCGCGCAGGAAAAGCCGCGGGGCCAGTGCATTTTCATGCATCTCACGCTGCTTCCATGGATCGCGGCCAGCGGCGAGCTCAAGACCAAGCCCACCCAGCATTCGGTCAAGGAGCTGCGCTCGATCGGCATCGCGCCCGATCTGCTGGTGTGCCGCTCGGAAAAGCCCATCCCGCAGAAGGAGCGGGAAAAGCTCGCGCTTTTCTGCAACGTGCGCCCCGACGCGGTGATCGCGGCCTACGACCTCAAATCCATCTACGAGGCGCCGCTCGCCTACCACCGCGAGGGACTGGACCAGGCGGTGCTCGACGCCTTCCGGATCAGCCCCGCGCCGCGGCCCGACCTGTCGAAATGGGAGGATGTGGCAGACCGTCTGAGCCATCCGGAGGGCGCGGTAAACGTCGCCATCGTGGGCAAATACACGCAGCTGGGCGATGCCTACAAATCCATCGCCGAGGCGCTCACGCACGGCGGCATGGCGAACCGCGTGAAGGTCAACGTCGAATGGGTGGACGCCGAGATCTTCGAGCGCGAGGATCCCGCGCCGCACCTGGAAGGGTTCCACGCCATCCTCGTGCCCGGCGGCTTCGGCGAGCGCGGGACCGAGGGCAAGATCCGCGCGGCCGAGTTCGCCCGCACCCACGAGGTGCCCTACCTGGGCATCTGCCTCGGCATGCAGATGGCGGTGATCGAAGCGGCGCGCAACCTGGCCGAACTGCCCGACGCGGGCTCCGAGGAATTCGACCGCGAGGCCGGGCGCAAGCGCTTCACCCCGGTGGTCTACCACCTCAAGGAATGGGTGCAGGGCAACGCCACGGTCGAACGCCGGCCCGACGACGCCAAGGGCGGCACCATGCGGCTGGGCGCCTATGACGCGGTGCTGGAGACGGGCAGCAAGGCGGCCGAGGTCTATGGCGCCACGCGGATTTCAGAGCGTCACCGCCACCGCTACGAGGTGGACATCAAATATCGCCAGAAACTCGAGGCGGCGGGCCTGTGCTTTTCCGGCATGTCGCCCGACGGCCGCCTGCCCGAGATCGTGGAATGGCCCGACCACCCGTGGTTCATCGGCGTGCAGTTCCACCCCGAGCTGAAATCCCGCCCCTTCGAGCCGCATCCGCTCTTCGCGGATTTCATCCGGGCGGCGAAGGAGATCTCCAGGCTGGTGTGACGGGGCGATGCAGGGCGATGCAGTCGATCGCCTGCCGGGCGGTCGTTCTGCCGTCGAAAGCGTCGATCGACACCCTTGCCGGGACATGGTCTGCGGCATCGACCGCCGGAGCCGGAACCGTACTGCCAAGGCCCGTCGATACAGCGACATCCGGCGCGCAGAAAGAGCGTCCCGGACGGAAAAGCGGCCCTCACGCAGGCAGACGTCAGACGTGCAAAAGCCTGAGCAACCCCTGCGGATTTGGGGAGGAAATGGCGCACCCAGTAGGATTCGAACCTACGACCTTCGCCTTCGGAGGGCGACACTCTATCCAGCTGAGCTATGGGTGCACTGTGTGCGGGCGGACCCTACTGCACTCTCCTGCCGGATGAAAGCGGAGATCGCAAGCCCCGGAAACCACCGACCGGCAAGATTCGTCTCTGCCCTACACCGGATGCCCGCCCTGACGGGACGCCCGTGTCAGTCGAACAGCTCGTGCGCCAGTTCCAGCGCGTCGACCAGCGCATCGACCTCTTCGGGCGTGTTGTAGAGCGCAAAGCTCGCCCGGCAGGTGGCCGGCGTGCCGAGGAATTCCATCAGCGGGCCGGCGCAGTGGTGACCCGCGCGCACCGCGACCCCCTTCTTGTCGAGAATGGTCGAGATGTCGTGCGCATGCGCCGCGCCCTGCATTGTGAAGGAGAAGATCGCCGCCTTGTCCGGCGTCGTGCCCTGCAGGTTGAGCCAGTTGAGACCGCCCAGCCGGTCCACCGCGTAGTCGCGCAGCCGGTCCTCGTGCGCGGCCACCGCCTCCATGCCGAGGTCCATCAGCCACTCCAGCGCCACGCCAAGGCCGATCTGCTGCACGATGCCGGGGGTGCCCGCCTCGAACTTCATCGGCGGGTCCGCGTAGGTCACGCTGTCCTTGTGCACCTCGCGGATCATGTCGCCACCGCCGATGAAGGGGCGCATCTCCGCCAGCCGCTCGCGGGCGATCCAGATCGCGCCCGAGCCGGAGGGACCGTAGAGCTTGTGCCCCGTGATGGCGTAGAAGTCGCAGCCAAGCTCGGCCAGGTTCACCGGCATGTGCACCGCGCCCTGGCTGCCGTCGACCAGCACCGGCACGCCCTTCTCGCGGGCGCCCGCGCAGATCGCCGCGACATCCACCTTGGTGCCCAGCACGTTCGACAGCTGCGTGATGGCCACCAGCTTCGTCTTCGGGCCGATGGCGTCGATCACTGACTGCGGGTCGAGCGCGCCGGTGGAGTCCACGTCCACCCATTTCAGCACCGCGCCCTGCCGTTCGCGCAGGAAATGCCAGGGCACGATGTTGGCGTGATGCTCCATGACGCTGAGCACGATCTCGTCGCCCGGCTTGATCCGCGGCATCGCCCAGCCGTAGGCCACCAGGTTGATTCCCTCGGTGGTGCCCGAGGTCAGCACGATCTCGTCCTCCGAGGGCGCGCCGAGGAAACGCGCGACGATGCCGCGCACGCCCTCGTATTTCTCGGTTGCGAGGTTCGACAGGTAGTGCAGCCCGCGGTGAACGTTGGCATATTCGTGGCTGTAGGCCTGCGTCACTGCGTCTATCACGCATTGCGGCTTTTGCGCCGAGGCGCCGTTGTCAAGATAGACAAGCGGCTTGCCGTTCACCTCGCGCGCGAGGATCGGAAACTGTTCGCGGATCGCGGTCACGTCGTACATCGTCTTTCCCCTTCCCACTCATGTCGGAGCTAGCGCGCCACCGAACAGCGTCACGAGGAATGTCAGGCCCAGGGCCATGGCAAGCACGCTGAGCGCAAGCGCGCCCAGCGACTTGAGCAGATTGCCGTAACCATGGGCCACGTCGATGAAATTCAACAGTATCCAGAAGCCGATGGCAGCCGCGGCCAGCACCACCAGCGACGACAGAACCGGACTGAGCGGAACGAGCACCAGCAGCGCGGCCTGCACCACCAGCCGCAGCGCCTGCAGCCAGACCAGCAGCACCATGATGTCGCCCAGCGCCCCCTCGCCGCCCAGCATCCGGCCGACATACCACAGCGCGTAGATGGTCCCGACGAGCCCCGCGGCAAGGAAAAGCGCGAAGGGCACGGGTGCGACAATCGGCACCGCCAGGTCGTCGGGCGGCGGCGCGATCATGTTGGACGCACTGTAGAGCGCCGCGTTCAGAACCACGACCAGCGCAAGCGCGGTCCAGAGCGCGTCCCTGGGCAGCTTCAGATCCATCAGCCGCCGCGCCACCTCGCGCGGGGTGCGGATCGTGTCGACGGCAAGCTGCCCGAGCGCCGCTGCGGTCATGGCGTTCCTTTCTCGGCCTCGCGCAGGCTCATCATCCAGAACCAGCCAAAAGCGAGTAACCACAGAACGCCGACGATCTGCAAGCCCGGCCCCGCCCCCACGAAGCCCGCGACGAGCCCGTGCAGCAGAAGCAGCGGCGCGGCCGCGAGGAACGCCCAGAACAGCGCGAGCCGCGCACCGTAGAAGCTGCCCCGCCCGCCAAGGAGCCGCGCGACCAGATGCGAAAGCGCCGCGAGCGCATAAAGCAGCAAGGGCGCGACGAAGATCCAGCCGAAGAGCGCGCCGGCGATCTGCGCGTCGAGCGGTGGCGCGTCGGCATCGAGCGTCGCGGCGCGCTGCAGGGCCGGCCAGCGGCCCACGAAGGCCAGCAGGCAGCCGCCCATCAGGATCGCAAGCGCCCGGTCCTCGCGCCGGCCCGCGTCGAGCAGGCGGCGCATTACCGCCCGCGGCGACCGGTAGGTCGCCGCGATGTCGGTCGTGACGGGCATCAGCCGCGCCGTCGCGCGAGCCAGGCCTCGAGCCGCGCGGTGATGTCCCCGGCCAGCGCCTCGTCCTCGATCTCTTCCACCGCCTCGGCTAGGAAGGCGAGCGTCAGGATATCGGTCGCCGGCCCCTCGGGCACGCCGCGCGAGCGCAGGTAGAACAGCGCGTCCTCGTCGATCGCGCCGGAAGTGGACCCGTGCGAACAGGCCACGTCGTCGGCGTAGATCTCGAGCTCGGGCTTGACGAGGAACTGGCTGTCCTCGTCCAGCAGCAGCGACTGGCTGATCTGGTAGCCGTCGGTCTTCTGCGCGCCGGGCTTCACGAGGATCTTGCCCTGGAAGACGCCTGTCGCGCCGTTCCGCAGCACCTTCTTGAACACCTGCCGGCTCTCGCAGCACTCGGCGTCATGGGTGATGAAGACGGTGTCGTCCTGGTGGAAATCGCCGTCGCCCACGCAGGCGCCGGCAACATGTGCGACGCCGTTGTCGCCGGTCATCTCGATCACGCATTCGTTGCGCGTCATCATGCCGTTCACCGTCATCGAGAAGGACTTGAAGACACTCTCGCGCCCGAGGCGGGCGAAGATATGGGTGGCCGCGCGCCGTTCGTGATCGCGGCCCTGCGCCCGGACGTGGTGGAAGGTCGCGCCGTCCGCGACATCGATCTCCAGCACGTTGTTGAACCTTGCCGCCGCCGGTCCGTTCTCCAGCAGGGTAAAGCGGGCGCCTTGCTCCAGCTTCACGCAATGATGAAGATAGGCGTCGGATGTCGTTGACCTGTGATGATAAACCAGGCTGACTGGCTTCGAGGGCGTGCCCGTCACGCGGATCAGGACACCGTCGGCGGCGAAGGCCGTGTTCAGCGCCGCCAGCGGGCGCGGCACGGGCGACTGTCCGCGCGTCTCGAGCGTGCCGTATAGGTCGCGCGCCCAGTGCAGATCGGCGCGCCCGGCCTCTGCCAGCCGCTCGATCTCGATCCCTTCCAGGCTCAGGTCGTCAGAGGCATCCGGATCGAAGACGCCGTCGACAAAGACGATCCTGAGCCGGTCGAAGGCGTCGAACATCGGCGCCTCGTCGGTGTCGAAGGTCGCGGCCTCCGCCGGCTCGGGCGCGTTCAGGCTGTCGGGACGGGTGAAGCGCCAGTATTCGTCGCGCGGACCGGGCAGCCCCATGCCGCGCAGCCGCGCCAGCGCGGCCTCGCGCGCCGCGCGCGGCCAGCCATCGGAGGGAAGGGTCAGCGCCGACAGCCGCGCGTCGAGCGCGTCCAGTTTCGGTTGCGGCAGCGCCATCAGGCCATCTCCTCCACGATGTCGGCATAGCCGTTCTTCTCGACCTCGAGGGCAAGCTCCGGACCGCCCGACTTGACGATCCGGCCGCCGGCCATGATGTGCACCACGTCGGGCACGATGTGGTCCAGTAGCCGCTGGTAATGCGTGATGAGCAGAAAGCCGCGGCCCGCGTCGCGCAGCCGGTTCACGCCGTCTGCCACCAGCTTCATCGCGTCCACGTCAAGCCCCGAGTCGGTCTCGTCCAGGATGCACATCCGCGGCTCGAGCATGGCCATCTGCAGGATCTCGTTGCGCTTCTTCTCGCCCCCGGAAAAGCCCGAGTTCACGCCGCGCTTGAGCATCTCGGCGTCGATGTCCAGCTCCTTGGCCTTGGCGCGGATCGTCTTGAGGAACTCGGTCGAGCTCATCTCGGCCTCGCCGCGCGCCTTGCGCTGGGCGTTCACAGCCGTGCGCAGGAAGGTCATGTTGCCCACGCCGGCGATCTCGACCGGATACTGGAACGCCAGGAACAGGCCCGCCGCCGCGCGCTCTTCGGGCTCCATTTCCAGGATGTCCGCGCCATCGAGCGTCGCCGTGCCCTCGGTCACCTCGTAGCCCTCGCGGCCCGCCAGCACATAGGACAGCGTGGATTTCCCCGAGCCGTTCGGCCCCATGATGGCGTGCACCTTGCCGCCCTCCACGGTCAGGTCCACGCCCTTGAGGATCGCCTTGTCCTCTTCCTCGAGCTTCACGTGAAGATTGCGAATTTCCAGCATTCTGTCTTCCCTTTCTCGTCCGCGCACCGGGTCACGGCCGCGTCATCAGCGTCACGATCTGCATCAGCCGCTCGGCCGGCACCGGCCGCGGCGTCACCTTCCAGACGGCCATGCGCCCGACCATGTCGGGGCGGCCAAGATAGTCCTCGACGACGTGGTAGTGGCGCCGCGGCGCATAGTCGTCGAACATCAGCGTCAGCGGTGCGGGCGCGCGAAAGAGCGCCGCCAGCGCGCAGCCCACGCGGAACCGCCCGTCCACCAAAACCACCTCCGGAGCAAGCCCAGCCCGCTCCCAGACCTTGAGCGGATAGCGGGCATAGCGCCGCCACCCGCTGTCGTCGGCCGGGTGGCCCCACTCCGTCGTCGGGCCGATGTCGGCCCGGAGCACCTCGACCGTGGTTCCCGCTGCCGGCGGATGGTCCGCGAACCACGCCCGCATCCCCTCGGCCCAGGCCGCGTCGCTCTCGACGGAGACGACAGTCTTGCCCGGCATCCCGGCGGCCATGACGGTCGAGCCGCCGCTGCCGTATTCCAGGATGGTGCCCGCACGTTCGAAGGCGGCACGCACCGCCGCGGCCTCGTCGGGCGGCAGCGTCAGCTCCGGCCGGACCGGAACGGCATCTCGCGCGGGCGTCTCCACCTCGTCACCCCAGCGAAACCGCGGTGCCTGAGGCAGACACCATCAGCATGTTGTTGATCACCTCGTAGTCGAGGTCCACCCCGACCACCGCCGTCGCACCCAGCGCGGCCGCGCGGGCCTCCATCTCGCGAATCGCCGTCTCTCGCGCTTCCGCCAGGCTGGCCTCGTAGGCGCCCGAGCGGCCGCCGAGAATATCGGTGATCCCGGCAAAGATATCGCGGAAGACGTTGGCGCCGATGATCGCCTCGCCCGTGACGATGCCGTGGTAGTCGGTGATCTTCCGGCCCTCGATCACGGGCGTGGTGGTGACGATCATCGCGCCCTCTCCGTTCTCAGCCCACCGACCCTTCGAGGCTGATCGCCACCAGCTGCTGCGCCTCCATCGCGAATTCCATCGGCAGGGCCTGCAGCACCTCCTTGGCAAAGCCGTTCACGATCAGCGCCACGGCCTCTTCCTCGTCCATGCCGCGCGAGCGGCAGTAGAAGAGCTGGTCGTCGTCCACCTTGGAGGTCGTCGCCTCGTGCTCCACCCGGGACGAGTTGTTCTTCACCTCGATGTAGGGAACCGTGTGCGCGCCGCACCTGTCCCCGATCAGAAGCGAGTCGCACTGGGTGTAGTTTCGGCTGTTCTTCGCCTTCGGGTGCATCGAGACGAGCCCGCGGTAGGTGTTCGACGAGACGCCCGCGCTGATTCCCTTCGACACGATCCGCGAGCGGGTGTTCCTGCCCAGGTGCACCATCTTGGTGCCGGTATCGGCCTGCTGGTGGTTGTTGGTGATCGCGATCGAGTAGAACTCGCCCTGGCTGTCATTGCCCCGCAGGATGCAGGAGGGATACTTCCAGGTCACGGCGCTGCCGGTCTCGACCTGCGTCCACATCACCTTGGACCGGTCGCCGCGGCAGTCCGCGCGCTTGGTGACGAAGTTGTAGATGCCGCCCTTGCCGTCCTCGTCGCCGGGGAACCAGTTCTGCACGGTGGAATACTTCACCTCGGCGTCTTCCTCGGCGATGATCTCGACGACGGCCGCGTGCAGCTGGCTCTCGTCGCGCTGCGGCGCGGTGCAGCCTTCGAGGTAGCTGACGTAAGACCCCTTGTCGGCGATGATCAGCGTGCGTTCGAACTGCCCGGTGTTCTCCGCATTGATGCGGAAATAGGTCGACAGCTCCATCGGACAGCGCACGCCCGGCGGCACGTAGACGAAGGATCCGTCCGAGAAGACCGCGCTGTTGAGCGTGGCATAGAAATTGTCCGAGACCGGCACGACCGAGCCCAGGTATTTCTTCACCAGCTCCGGGTGCTCCTTGATCGCCTCGGAAATCGAGCAGAAGATCACCCCCGCCTTCTTCAGCTCCGCCTGGAAGGTGGTGCCGACGCTCACGCTGTCGAAGACCGCGTCCACGGCCACCTTGCGCTCGCCGGTCCGCGCCTCGGCCGGGGTGTCCTCGGCCCCCTCGACGCCGGCGAGGATCATCTGCTCCTTGAGCGGTATCCCCAGCTTCTCGTAGGTCTCCAGCAGCTTCGGATCGACCTCGTCGAGCGATTTCGGCTTGGTCGCCATGCTCTTGGGCCGGGCGTAGTAGTATTGGGCCTGGAAGTCGATCTCGGGATAATCGACGAAGGCCCAGGTCGGCTCCTTCATCTGCAGCCAGCGCTCGTAGGCCTTGAGCCGCCAGTCGGTCATCCAGTCCGGCTCGCCGTTCTTCTCCGAGATGAGGCGCACGATATCGGGCGTCAGCCCCTTTGGCGCATAATCCATCTCGATGTCGGTTTCCCAGCCGTACTTGTACTTGCCGCCAACCTCGCGAACGGTTTCGATCGTGTCTCGATCGACCCCTTCCTTCACATCGACCCTGTCAAGTGCACTCATGGCCGGTCTCCCGTCTGTGGCCCCGCGGGGCCGGTTGTCCTTTGCGCCCCCGCCGGGGCTGTCGTCCTTCCGCCCGGGTGGCCGGGCAATCCCTATGTCAGGCGGCCCGCGCCCTGTGCCGGCGCCAGGCCCCGCTCCAGGCTTCGGCGAACCGAAGCACCTCGTCCCGCCCGATGCCGGGCCCCAGGCTCACGCGCAGCGCGCCTGCCGCGATCTCCTCGCCGAAACCCATGGCCTGCAGCACCTTGCTTGCCCGCAGCTTGCCGCTGGAACAGGCAGATCCCGCCGAGACCGCGTAGCCTGCAAGATCCATCGCCATCACCTGCGTCTCGCCCTTCCAGCCGGGCGCTGCAAGGCAGAGCGTGTTGGGCAACCGCCGTGCGCCTTTCCCGACCAAAATAATCTGGTCCGAAAGCGCCTCAAGAGCATTTTCTAGAATATTTCTAAACTCGGCCGTCTCGTCCCACAGGCCTGCGTCCACGTCGCGCCGCGCGGCCTCTGCCGCCGCGCCGAAACCCGCGATCCCGGGCAGGTTCTCGGTGCCCGACCGGCGCCCCATCTCCTGCCCGCCGCCAGGGATGCGGGGCACGACGTCGCGTCCCTGTTTCAGCAGCAGCGCGCCGATGCCCTTCGGCCCGCCCAGCTTGTGCGCCGAGACGAGTGCCATTTCCACGCCCGTCTCCGACAACCGCACCGGAAGCTTGCCGAAGGCCTGCGTCATGTCGCTGACCGCGAGCCCCGCGGGCAGATCCTGCACCACACCGGTCTCGGAATTGGCGAGTTGCAGCACCGTTTTCGCGGGCTCTGCCACGGCGACCCGTCCCCCGGCATCCACCGGCAGCCCTTCCTCGACCCAGGCGCGCACGGCGTCATGCTCGATCCCCGACCCGACAAGCCCGCGGCCCGCGCAGGCCAGCCCCGCGGCCTCCGTCGCGCCGGAGGTGAAGACGAGGTCGTAGCCCTCTCCCCCGATCGCCTCCAGCACCTGCGCGCGCGCCCGCTCGACCAGCGCCCGCGCCGCCCGCCCCTCGGCATGGACGGAGGACGGGTTGCCCAGGACATCCAGCGCGCCGATCGCCGCCGCCCGCGCCTCGGGGCGCAGGGGCGCCGTCGCGTTCCAGTCGAGATAAAGCCGGCTCATCGCGCCCCCTCCGGATCCTTCCTCTTGCGGGAAATACCCCGGGGGGAGTCCGCGCAGCGGACGGGGGGCAGCGCCCCCCCGCGACGGGCACGGCAGCAACTCACTCGTCCACCACCGAAAAGAGCGTGGGCACCGCCGGACAGGGCGCCAGGGTGTTTTCAACCACGTCCGAAAGCCGCGTCTGGTGCAGGAAGACGTAGACCTGCGCCGACAGGCTCTGCCACAGCCGGTTGGTCAGCGACTGCGCCTTGGTACCCGAAAGACCGCCCGTGGCGCCGGCGCCGGTGTGCATCGCGTTCACCGTCTCGTCCACGGCCGAGAGCACGTCGACCACGCGGATCTCGGTCGCCGGCCGGGCAAGGCGGTAGCCGCCGCCCGGCCCGCGTACCGACGCGACGAGTCCCGCCCGCCGCAGCCGGACGAAGAGCTGCTCGAGATAGGGCAGCGAGATCGACTGCCGGCGCGCGATGTCGCCAAGGCTGACCAGCGAGCCCTCGGGCTGCAAGGCCATGTCTGCCAGCGCCACCATCGCGTAGCGCCCTTTCGTGCTCAGCTTCACGGACTGCCGCCTCCTTGCGCGCCATATTGACCCCGGACGCCACACGGCTTACCTGCGGAAGAACCACTCAGCCCGTAGCTTAGAATTATTCTAAGAAATTCCGGCAGCCCCGTCAACGAGTCCCGCGAGTCCCGCCGCGTCAGCAGGAGCCCTCCGCCCCATGCCCGAGGTCATCTTCCCCGGTCCCGAAGGCCGTCTCGAAGGCCGCTACCACCCGCAGAAGGAACGCGATGCGCCGATCGCCATCATGCTGCATCCGCATCCGCAGTTCGGCGGCACGATGAACAACAAGGTGGTCTACAACCTGCACTATGCCTTCCACCGGATGGGTTTCACGGTGCTGCGCTTCAACTTTCGCGGCGTGGGCCGCAGCCAGGGCGAATACGACCAGGGGGTGGGCGAGCTGTCCGATGCCGCCTCTGCGCTCGACTACCTTCAGTCGATGAACCAGAACTCCAAGCACTGCTGGGTCGCGGGCTTCTCCTTCGGCGCCTGGATCGGGATGCAGCTGCTGATGCGCCGGCCGGAGATCACCGGCTTCGTCTCCGTCTCGCCGCCGGCCAACATGTACGATTTCTCCTTCCTCGCACCCTGCCCCTCCTCGGGGCTGATCATCAACGGCACGGCCGACCGGGTGGCGCCCCCCGCCGATACCGCCTCGCTGGTGGCCAAGCTCAAGGAGCAGAAGGGCATCACGATCACCCATGAGGAGATCGAGGGCGCGGGCCATTTCTTCGAGGGGCCGCACATGGACACGATGATCGGCACCGTGACGGACTACGTGAAACGCCGGCTGACGGAGACGACCCGCTGATGGGGGTGACGTGATGGGAGTGACGGAGGATCTGGCCGACGCGCTGGCGCGCGACGCGATCGCCGCGGCGGAAGAGACGGGCGACGAGCGCCTGATCGACGAAATCGCCTCGTCGCTGGGCGACACATCGTCGACCACGCAGGAAGCCTTCATGACCTCGGTCCGCGTGCGGCTGGCAGAGAAACGCGCGCGCCGGCTGCTGGAGGCGAAGATCGCCGCGGCCCGGGCGGCGGGCGCCGGCGACGGATCGGGCGGCGCCCAAGGCGCTTGAAGCGCCTTTCAAGCGGTTTCCAAACCGCTTGCCTCAGCTCCCGGCCGCAGCCGC